>JALZLY010000389.1 GCA_030858465.1 Deinococcota bacterium | reverse complement strand
AGATCGAGATGGTCCCGGGCTGGAGCAACACCATGTACCTGCAAGCGGACGAGCCGGGCGAGTACTTCGGCAAGTGCGCGGAGTTCTGCGGGCTCCAGCACGCCAACATGGAGTTCTTAGTGATCGCCCAAACGCAAGATGAGTTCAACGCTTGGCTCGAGCTTCAGCGCCAGCCCGCCCCCGAGCCGGTAGACGCCCTCAGCCGCGAGGGGCAGCAGATTTTTCTCGGCTCGGCCTGCGTCTACTGTCACGCCGTCCGTGGCACCCCCGCCTCGGGCAGACTCGGCCCCGACCTCACCCACTTGGCCAGCCGCCGCACCTTGGGGGCGCGCATGATCGAGAACAACCGCGGCAACCTAGCGGGCTGGACCGTCAACGCCCAGGCGATCAAGCCGGGCAACAAGATGCCGCCCATGTACATGGAGCCGGAGGCCCTGCACGCGCTTCTCGCCTACCTCGAGCTTTTGGAGTGATGGACTTGATGAAGAGGGAGAACAGCTTAAGGGGGAGCGGCTGATGCGCCGCTTACGGCTGCCGGTCGGTTTGATCGTCGTCCTGGCCGGGGTCGCCGTGCTCGCGGGTTCGGTCTTCGTCTCCAGCGGCGTCCACAGGATCGCGGTGGCGCCCGAGCGGCAGATAGCCGGCGCCGACCCCGAGCGGGGTCGCGAGGCCATCCTTCGCTACGGCTGCGGCTCCTGCCACAGCGTGGCCGGCATCCGCCAGGCCAGAGGCAGGGTGGCGCCGTCCCTTACCGGCATCGCCGAGCGGAGCTATATCGCCGGCAGGCTGCCCAATATTCCGGACAACATGATCCGCTGGCTCCAGAACCCCCAAGCCTTCGTTCCAGGGACGGCCATGCCCAATCTCGGCGTCAGCGAAGGAGACGCAGCGGACATGGCCGCCTATCTGTACGCGCTCAGGTAAAGACGGAGAGACCATGAACAAGAAAGACATGAACAAGAAAGACATGAACAAGAACGAGACGACACCACAAGAGGCGCCTCCTAAAGCCGGGGACGACACGCTGCTAGGGCGGCTGTCGCGGCGCGGCTTCCTAAAGGCGTCGGGCACGCTCTTGGTGGCGGGCCTCAGCGGGGTCACGACGCGCGGGCAAGAGGAGGCGGCGGCGCCGCATGCCCACACCCCGGGGCCGCCGCTCGCGCCCTCGACGCCGGTTCTTCAGCAGTTTCCTGGCGAACCTCACCCCGAAGTTCCCTTCGCGCCCACCGAGCCGCCGCAGGGGGGGCTGCTGCGCTTTTTCACCTTGCGAGAGGCGCGCGCCGTCGAGGCTATAAGCGCCCGCATCATCCCCGGCAGCCCGGACGACCCCGGCGCGCGTGAAGCGGGGGTGGTCACCTTCATCGACTTTCTGCTGGCGCAGGAGCACGGTTTCAACGAGCCCTTCTACCGTTCTCCTCCCTACGCGGAAGGCTATGAAGGCGACGCGCCGCCTGAGGGAGACGCCTATGGCGTCATCTGGGTGCCCGAGGACGAGCTGGAGCGCTACGGCTACCAGCTGCCCCTCACCCCGCGCGAGATGTACCGCTCGGGCTTGGCGGCGCTCGAGCGCTACGCGCGAGAGACCATGAACGGCGACTTCGCGAGCCTCTCCGAAGAGGACCAGGATGCGGTCCTTATGGCCGTGGCCGAGGGAGAGGCCTTCGACGAGCCCCCAGCCGGTGAATTTTTCGAGATGCTGCGCAACCACACCATCCAGGGGATGTTTTCCGACCCCGTCTACGGCGGCAACCGCGACATGGTCGGCTGGCGGCTGCTGGACTACCCCGGCGCGCAGCGGGCCTACACCGCTAGAGACATGCTGAGCGAGGGCCACGACCGCGAGCCGCAGAGCCTGGCCATGCTCCACCACGTCCACCCCGGCCAGCCCGCCAACCCGCACGTCGTCCTGCCCGTCTTCGGCTCGGACGGCGAGACGCGCCGGGACACGCGGTGAGCCGAGCGATGACTCCCAAGACGGCGCACAAGACGGCGCACAAGGTGACGCCGTGACGGTCCATCCCAAGGTCGAGGTGGTGACCATCGGCGCGGGCTGGAGCGCCGCCATCCTCGCCTGGAAGCTCACGGAGGCCGGCCACCGGGTGGTCTCCCTCGAGCAGGGGCCGATGCGCTACACCTACCCGGACTTCGCGCACAACCACGACGCGCTGCGTTACCAAAACCGCTACGCCCTGATGCACAGTCTGGGCCGCGAGAGCTGGACCTGGCGGCCCAACCCTCGTGCGCCCGCCCTGCCGATGCGCCGTTACGGAGCCTTTCACCCCGGCCAGGGCTTTGGCGGCTCGGGCGTCCACTGGTCGGGGCAGTACTTCCGCTTTCTGCCCTACGACTTTCGCTACCGCAGCCACCACATCGAGCGCTACGGCGAAGGCAAGCTGCCGGAGGGGAGCACCATTCAAGACTGGCCGGTAAGTTATGAGGAGCTCGAGCCCTACTACAGCGAGGCCGAGTGGGACCTGGGCGTCTCGGGTCAGGTCGGCAACCTGCGCGGGGAGCTTATCGAGGGCGGCAATCCCTACCTGCCGCAGTCGCGCGACTACCCGCTGCCGCCGCTCATCACCAGCATCCCCGCCGAGATGTTCGCCGACGCCTGCCGCGAGATGGACTACCGGCCCTTCGTGATGCCCTCGGGTATCCAGTCGCAGGCCTATACCGACCGCTTCGGCAACACCCGCGCCGGCTGCGTGTACTGCGGCTTTTGCACCCGCTACGGCTGCCACGTCGACGCCAAAGCGAGTGGCCACAACGTCCACGCCCCGGTCGCGCTCGCCAGCGGCCGCTGGGACATCCGGCCGCACGCCAAGGCGACGCGCATCAACCTAGACCGCGCCGGGCTGGCGACCGGCGTCTCCTACATCGACTTGAATACCGGCGAGGAGCATGAGCAGCCCGCCGATATCGTGATCAGCACCGGCTACACCATGACCAACGTGCGCATGCTGATGCTCTCGCGCTCGGATGTGCATCCAGGCGGCATCGGCGGCGACCGCGGCCAGCTCGGCCGCAACTTCACCTACCAAATCCTCAGGGAGCCAGCCACGGGCGTCTTCGAGGGGCGGCGCTTCAACCTCTTCATGGGCAACACCTCGACCCAGCAGACCCTCTACGAGTTCTACGGCGACAACTTCGACCACTCGGACTTGGGCTTTATCGGCGGCGGCGGTATCTTCTGCACGCCCGGCGAGCGCGAGCCGGTCGGCACGGCCGGCGACACCCCTTTTGGCGAAGCCGGCAACGGCGAGAACGGCGAGGAGGGTGAGAATGATGGCGGGCCGACCAGGGGTTGGGGCCGGGCCTGGAAGGAAAACCTGCGCCGCAACTGGGACGCCTACGTGCCCATCACCTTTCAGGGCGAGAGCATCGCCTATAGCGATCACCGCTTCGACCTGGACCCCAACTACCGCGACGCCTTTGGCCTGCCGCTCTTGCGCATGACCTTCGACTTCAAGGAGAACGAGCGCGACATGTACCGCTTCGTCGCCCGGCGGGTCATCGAGATCATGCGGCGGATGAGCCCGACCCGGATGGAGACGGACGAAGAGTTGGGAGACTTCTCTATCGAGCCCTATCAGAGCACCCACATCAACGGCGGCGCCATCATGGGCACCGACCCCGGCAACTCGGTCACCAACGGCTACGGGCAGGTCTGGGACACGCCCAACGTCTTCGTGACCGGCGCGGCCCTCTACCCGCAAAACCCCGGCGCCAACCCGTCGGCGACTATGGGCGCGCTGGCCTACCGGACCGGCGACGCGCTCAAAGACCGCTAC
This sequence comes from Deinococcota bacterium, assembly GCA_030858465.1. NCBI lineage: Bacteria > Thermotogati > Deinococcota > Deinococcota bacterium. The sequence continues at coordinate 24,325 of JALZLY010000389.1, read as the reverse complement.
TTCAGGAATCCCGACCGGCTTCTCACTTGAGGTTCAGCGTGATCATCAGCCTTTTTGCACACTTGACCCTTGCACACTTGACAATGGCTTCGGAGCGACCATGAGCGACCAACCACCGCCTCGAGCCCCAAACGTGGGGGGGGGCTACCAGCCCGACGAGGAGCTCCTCATCAAGACCTGGTCGCCGCCGTCGGGTATCCGGGGCATTCTCACACCCGTCAACCACCGCATCGTCGGCATGCGCTTTATCGTCACCGGCTTTATCTTTTTGCTTCTGGGCGGCATCCTCGCCGTCATCATGCGCAGCCAGCTCGCCCAGCCCGACTTGGACCTGGTCTCGGCCGAGCTCTACCGGCAGCTCTTCAGCATGCACGGCACCACCATGATGTTCTTTTTCGCGGTGCCCATCTTCGAGGGCTTGGGCATGTACTTAGTGCCCCTCATGATCGGCGCCCGCGACATGGCCCTGCCGCGCTTAGGCGCCTACGGCTACTGGGTCTATCTCATTGCGGGCGTCACCCTCTACGGCGGCTTTCTGTTGGGTCACGGCGCCGACGCCGGCTGGTTCGCCCACGCCCCGCTCTCCTCGGACACGGACTTTACCCCCGGCTACGGCATGGACATCTGGGTGACCGCCGTGGGCCTCCTGGAGATCTCCGCCCTGGTCGCGGCGGTCGAGCTCGTCGTCACCATCTTCAAACTGCGCGCGCCGGGCATGAGCTTGAGCCGCATGCCGATTTTCGTCTGGGCCATCCTGATCATGTCGTTCATGATCATCTTCGCCATGCCCGCCGTGCTCTTAGCGACCATCACCGTGGGCATGGACAGGATGGTCGGCACGCACTTTTTTAATGCGGCGATGGGCGGCGACTCGGTCCTTTACCAGCACCTCTTCTGGTTTTTCGGCCACCCCGAGGTCTACATCATCTTCGTGCCGGCCCTGGGCGTGGTGGCGGCGGTCTTGGCGACCTTCGTGCGCCTGCCCATCGTCGCCTACAGCCTGGTCACGCTGTCGCTCGTCGCGATGGGCGTCCTCTCCTTCGGCCTCTGGGTGCATCACTTTTTTGCCGTCGGTCTGCCCCCCATCGCGCTGTCCTTTTTCGCCGCCGCCAGCATGATGGTGTCGATCCCCAGCGGCATCCAGATCTTCGCCTTTATCGCCACCGCCTGGCAGGGCAAGCCGATTATCAAAACGCCCTTTCTCTTCCTGTTGGGCTTCGTCGTCACCTTCGTCTTAGGCGGTGTCACCGGCGTGATGCTGGCGGCGGTGCCCTTTAACTGGCAGGTCCACGACTCCTTTTTCGTGGTCGCCCACCTCCACTACGTGCTGATCGGCGGGGCGGTCTTCCCGCTCTTCGCCGGGCTCCACTACTGGTTTCCCAAGCCCACCGGCAAGATGTTGGACGAGGGCCTGGGCAGGTGGACCTTTTGGCTGATGTTCGTCGGCTTTCACCTCACCTTCTTGGTGCAGCACCAGCTCGGCTTCATGGGCATGGCGCGGCGCGTCTACACCTACCAGGCCGACCTCGGCTGGGGCCTCTTGAACCTGGTTTCGACGCTCGGCTCCTATATGTTCGCCGCGGGCGTCTTGGTCTTCGTCCTGAACGTGGCGCGGAGCCTGCAGCGCGGCGAGAAGGCCGGCGACAATCCCTGGGGTGGTTTCAGCCTCGAGTGGGCCACCACCTCGCCGCCGCAGCAGTACAACTTTCTCTACCCGCCGGTTGTGCGCAGCCGCTATCCGCTCTGGGAGGAAGGGGAGCGCTATGAGGGCGCAGACACCGCCGCCGACCGGGGTGAGCGGGCGCGGGCGCAGTTTCGCGACGACCAGCGCGAGTCCTTTGGCACCACCATCATGGACGCCGAGCCCGAAAGCCGCATCAACTTAGTCGGGCCGACGATCTGGCCGCTGCTCGCCGCCCTGTCGACGGGCATCATCTTCGTCGGCGCGATGTTCACCCTGTGGGCGGTCCCCGTAGGCGGGCTGCTCTTTTACTTTTCGCTGATCGGCTGGCACTGGCCCTTCAGCAAGGAGCTGGCCTCATGAGCGTCCGGTTGCCTACGCCCCAGCTGACCGCTCACCCGCACGGCCCGCAGTCGGTGACCTGGTGGGGTATGTGGGGGCTCATCCTCATCGAGATCGTGGTCTTCAGTGGGCTCATCGCCAGCTACTTTTACCTAAAGCTCTACAACCCGGAGTGGCCGCCGGCGGGCATCGACAAAAAGCAGCTGCTCCTGCCGACCATCAACACCTTTATCCTGATTGCTAGCTCCGCCGCCATGTACTTCGCCGACAAGGGCATCCAAGAGGGCAAGCAGACACAGCTCAAGGTCCTTCAGGCCACCGGCATCGTCCTGGGTCTGGTTTTCCTGACGCTCAAGTACACCGAGTACAGCGGCTACGATTACAACTGGACCACCCACGCCTACGGCTCGATCACCTGGACCATGACCGGCTTTCACAGCGCCCACGTGATCAGCGTGTGCTTGAAGGGGCTGGTGGTCCTGGCGATGGCGCTGAGGGGTATGTTCACCCCCGAGCGCCACCTGGCGGTTCAGGTGAATGGGCTCTACTGGCACTTCGTGGTGGTCATCTGGATACCGCTTTACTTCACCATGTACCTGTCGCCCTGGTTATAGAGGAGCCCCTGGTTATAGAGGAGCTAAACGATGCCTGACAAGAGTTCGTCCGCCCATGCCGTTCCCGAAGCCGCTGCGGGATCTGGACCTGACGGGGTGCCGCCCGGCATCAGCCATCCCGCCTGGCAATGGTTCGGCTTTCTGGGCGGCATCGTCGCCTGGGCTTTGCAGTTTGCGATCAGCTACGTTCTGACCGAGGTCGCCTGCAACAGCGACCGGTTGGCCTTTACCGTCCTGGGCGTGGGCGCGACCGAGTTTTTGAGCCTGGTGGTCACGCTCTTGGCCGGGCTGACCGCGATCATTGCCGCCGTCGTCGCCTACTTGAGCCAGCCCCAAGGGGTGCTGGGCGACGCCGTCGAGAAGGCCGGCGCCCCCGAAGCCAGCGGACGCAGCCGCTTCATGGCTTATTTCGGCGTGGTGATCAACGGCATCTTCCTGCTGGCCATCTTAGCGGGAGGCCTGCCGTTCTTTTTCCTGAGGACGTGCTAGCCTTGCCGGGTGGGAGAAAAGCTTTGTGGGAGCCGCGAAATGCCGCCGTCGTAGGCCTCATGGGCCGCGCTCGTCACCCGGAGCGACTCCTGCTCCTTGCGCTGAGCGCCCTTTGGGGTGTCGGTCTCGCCCACGACGGCACCCTGATAACGCCGGCGACGCTGTCGTCCGCCTGGAACTGGGACCCGCTGATCCTTTTCAGCCTCATCGCGGCGAGCCTGCTCTACGCTCGAGGGCTGTGGGTCCTGTGGCGCCGGGCCGGCGTGGGCAGGGGCGTCGGCCGCTGGCAGGCGGCCGCCTTCGCCGGGGGCATCTACACGCTCTTCGTGGCCCTCGTCTCGCCCTTGGACGCGCTCGGCCACGCGCTCTTTTCGGCGCACATGGCCCAGCACATGCTGCTCGCCCTGGTGGCCGCGCCCTTGCTCGTTCTCGGCGCGCCCCTGCTGCCTCTGCTGTGGGCCCTGCCCGGCAGGGGCCGCCGCGCCGCGGGGAGCTGGTGGAACGACTCCCGGCGGGTGCGCGCTCTCTGTCACGGCCTCACCGGCCCGCTCGTCGTCTGCTGCCTCTTCGCCGTCATACTCTGGGTCTGGCACCTGCCGGGCCTCTACCAGGCCGCGGTCGAGAGCGCCCTGGTTCACGCCCTCGAGCACGCCAGCATGCTCTTTGCGGCCGGCCTGTTCTGGTGGCTCGTCGTCCAGCCGCTCGGGCGCAGGCGCCTCAACTACGGCGGAGCCATCCTCTTGGTCTTCATCACCTCGGTGCACAGCACCGTGCTCGGCGCCCTCTTCGTCTTCGCGCCCACGCCGCTCTACCCCCTTTACGAGGCGAGCGTCGGCGCCTGGGGCCTCACGCCCATCGCGGACCAGCGGCTGGCCGGCCTGATCATGCGGACGCCGGGCACCTTCATCTTCCTCTTGACCATCGCGGTGCTGTTCCTGTTGTGGCTGAGCGAGATGGAGCGGCGGGCCTCGCCGCCAAGGTCCGTCAGGGCGGCGCCCGTCAAGCCCGATGTCCTCGAGTCCTAGGCCTTCGTAAGGTTTGGAAGCTGGGTGTAACGCGGCAGACCTTCCTCCAGCGCCTCCTCATCGTCGTGCTCGCCGGTGCGGCCGGTATCGCCGACGTTGTCACGTTCGCGCTCTTTTCGGCCCTACAACCCGGAGCTCTGAAGAGGCGACCCGGTCAGGCTCGAGCCTCGGCCTCTCAGGACGTTTCCGTCCCTTCGGGGTCTTGCTCTTCCGGCTCTTCCGGCTCTTCCTCGGGCTCTTCCGCCTCCTCGGGATCTTCTTCCGCTTCCTCTGGGGGCTCCTCCGCCTCTGCTGGTTCCTCCCCGAAGAGCACGTCCACCACTTCGGGCCGCTCCGGCCCCGCGAAGATTATTGAAACCGCGGTGGCGCCAAAGAAAGCCAGCCACAACACGGCCACAAGGCTCAGCAGGCCCTTGATCGTCCGCTCCGGGTTTGCCATGCTTATCCTTTCGAGATGTCCAAGAGGACGCCGCGCCGCCGCCAAAGGGGCTCGTCGCTTGGCCGCTTGTTCGGATCAGCCGGCGCCATGAGCCGTTTCCGAAGCCTGATAGCCTTCATCCTCCACCGCCGCGATGAGCGCCGCTACCTCCGCCGAACCTTCGACCACGGCTCTGCCCCTGGTCAGGTCGATGCGCGCCGCGGTCACGCCCTCCACGGCCTCGAGCGCCCCTTTGACGGTGGCCTCGCGGTGTTCGCAGCTCATGCCCAGAATGTCGAGATGGGTCATCCGTCCTCCTGAGCCAAGGCTACCGCGGTACGGGTCAAAAAACCGTAACCTCGAGGATGGCAGTAAAATAGCAGTAAATCGGCCCAAACGGAGCAAGCCCCGGATGAACCGGGGCTTAGTTTTTACCGTCCTGCACTTGCCTTCTCGTGGTGGAGCTGAGGGGATTCGAACCCCTGACCTCCTGAGTGCGATTCAGGCGCGCTCCCAACTGCGCCACAGCCCCACGCTCAGGCCTTACAAAGCGTAGCACTTCGGCGGGCCAAAATGCAATCGCGGCGAACCTGGTTCTGGCTGGACTCTAGAGCTTACCAGGAGATGGGCTCGTACTCCATCTCGAACTCGCCCTCGCCGACGCGCTTCATGAGGCCCTTGACGCGCTCGGTCTCGTCGTTGCTGGCAAACCAGGCGTACTCGTCGCCGTCACCCTCGAGATCGGTGAGCTCGAGGCCCTCCTTGGCGAGTTCTTGACGGAGTGCCGCTTCGACGGTTTCGTTGTCGCGCAGGATAAATCGCATGTTCTTTGTATAGCCCCGCCTTGATCCAAAGACCGCAAGCCGCGCCGCTATTAGAAGATGAATGGTGGCCCGGCTGCGCCCAATAGCCGCTCATCTTGCCGCCTTAGACTCAGGGCTATGAGAACCGCGATGAAAAGACGCTATGGCTTGGTGCTGCTGCTGACATTGCTGCCGCTGGCAGGCGCGCAAGAGAGCGCGGACACGCCGGTGGTGGTCGAGCTCGAGGCCTTTGTCATCCGTGAGGTGACCGGGGGTGACGGCGCTGTGGCCGAGGAGCGCGAAAGGGCGCAGACGAGTGCGGACGGGCAGATCCTGGTGCCCCCCGGTCAGACCGTCGAGTACGTGCTCACCCTGCGCAACCGCGGCGAGGCCACCCTGCCGCCCGGAACCGTCATCCTGCGCGGCCCGGTGCCGCCGGCCACCCGCTACCTGGGGGGTTCGGCCACACCGACCTCAGATGAGGTGCGCGCCGAGTTTTCGGCCGACGGCGGCCAGACCTTTTCGGAGCCGCCGGTTGTGGGCGCGGATGGGGACGAAGTCGAGGCCGAGGCCTACAATGTGGTCCGCTGGACCTTGCTGCTGCCCTTAGGGCCCGGACAGACGATGACCTTCGTCTACCGGGTGGTTGTTGCCGAAACCTAGGCAGGTCGGAGCAACACCTGCCAAGAAAAAGGCGCAGCTAAAGGAGCTGCGCTCGGTGGCTGGGTCACCAGGACTCGAACCTGAATTGCCGGAGCCAGAATCCGGTGTCCTACCCATTAGACGATGACCCAAAGCGGACAAGCGGTTCTTATGATAGGGCGTCCGCGCCGGCGCTGCCGCCTGTGGGCTTACATTGACGCAGCTTGATGGGTCGGCTTGGGCATTGCATCAGTCGTCGTCCTCGCCGAGGTTGTCGAGCACCTCGGCGTCCTGATTGTACATGTCCTCGTCGCGGTCGTAGAGGCCGGTGTCGTCGGCCTCCTCGTTCTGGTCGTCGAGTCCTTCACCCCGGCTCGGGGGTTTGGGCGGGGGTGATTCTTTGCGGTCGTCCTGAGCAGTCGTCTTGAGCATGCCCATCAGTCTACGTCGGCGGCTACGGTCCCGTAGGCGATGTCGCCCACAATCTGGCCGCCTACGATCCAATCTGGCCGCCTACAACCGCAGGGGGTCGGGACCGTTTTCAGAAGGGGAGTAAAGCTCGAGGTAGCGAGCCAAGGCTTTGGCGGCAATGGGCTTCAACAGGTAGTCGTCCGCGCCTGGACCCTCGCGCTCGAGCAGTCTCGTGGGTGTGACGGATTCGACGCTTGGTACCTGAAGCGTGGTGACGGATGGTGAGGCAGAACGTGCGGCCTTGGTTTGGATAAAATGGCTCATGACCAAGCCCGTCAAGCCCGAGCTCAGCCTGCTCGGCATCTACGCCCATCCCGACGACGAAGCCTTCGGTGCGGGCGGCGCCCTGGCGCGCTACGCCGCAAGAGGCGCGCGCGTGCAGCTCGTCTGCGCCACCCGCGGCGAGGCGGGCAAGCTCACCGACCCCGAGTTGGGCGAGGTGAAGGACATAGCTGCGCTGCGCCAAGCCGAATTGGAGCGCGCCTGCGAGATCCTCGGCCTCTTGCCGCCCATTTTCCTGGGCTACCACGACTCCGGCCGCGGCGACAGGCTGCGCCGGGACGACGAGCGGGCCTTGATCAATGCCGACCCCGAGAGGCTCGAGCGCGAGCTGCTCAGGCATATCAAAGAGGCCAAGCCACAGGTGATGCTGACCTTCGACCCTCACGGCATCTACGGCCACCCCGACCACCTCGTCATCCACCGCGCGGCGACGGCGGCCTTCTGGTCGGCGGGCGGGGTGATGCAGCCCGCGCCGCGGCGGCTCTTCTACAACGTCCTAAAGGCCGAGACGATGCGGGCCATGCAGGCCCAGAGGGGCCCGTCGCCCCTGAGCGACCTGGACCCTGACCTCTACGGCGTCTCGGCGGACTCGCTGGCGGCCGTGCTCGAGGTGGACGAGGTGCTCGAGCAGAAGGGGGCCGCCATCCGCGCGCACCGCTCGCAGGTCGGCCCGCAGTCGTCCTTTGCCGGCATGCCGGGCGAACTGTGGACCGAGATGCTGAGGCTCGAGACCTTCAGCCTGGGCGGCCTGCGCGGGGGCTTTCCCGAGGGGCCGGTGGACGATCTGTTCGTTGGGTTGTAGGGTGGAGGCCGGCTTTGCCCTAACCCCAGCCCTAACCCCAGCCCTAACCCCAGCCCCGTCCCTAATCGTCGCCCATGACCGCGCTCGGTTCCTGCTTGATGCCCGGCCGCTCCTGGTACTGGAGCTCGTAGAGCTTGCGGTAGTAGCCGCCGTCTTGCTTCAGGAGCTCGAAGTGGTTGCCCGACTCGATCAGTTTGCCCTTCTTCATCACCATGATGCGGTCGACGTCCTGGATGGTGGACAGGCGGTGCGCGATGATGATGCTGGTGCGGCCCTGCATGAGCTTGGCGAGGGCGTCTTGGATGAGCTCCTCGGTCTCGGTGTCGACGTTGGCGGTGGCCTCGTCCAGAATCAAGAGAATGTCCGGGTTTTGCACCAGCGCCCGCGCAAAGGCGATGAGCTGCTTTTGGCCCGTCGAGAAGCCCGCGCCGCGCTCGCGCACGGGGGTGTCGTAGCCCTGCGGCAGCCGCTCGATGAAACCGTGCGCGTTGACGTACTTCGAGGCCTCGACGATGCGCGCCATCGGGATGGTGTCGTCGTTCAGCGAGATGTTGCTGCGCACCGTGCCGCTGAACAGGAAGGGGTCTTGCAAGACGATGCCCACGTGGCGGCGCAGCGCCACTTGGTCGTAGTCGCGCACGTCCTTGCCGTCGATTCTGACGGCGCCCTTCTGCACGTCGTAAAAGCGGCTCACTAATGAAATGATGGTGGTCTTGCCCGCGCCCGTCGCGCCCACGAAGGCCACCGACTCGCTCGCGTTTACCTTGAAGCTCAGGTCGCGCAAGACCCAGTCCTCGCCTTCGTAGGCGAACCACACCCCGTCGAAGACGACCTCGCCCCTGAAGCCGCCCTCGAAACCGAGGGGGTCGGGCCGGTCCCTGATCTTTTCGGGCGTGTCGAGCAGGTTGAAGATGCGTTCTGAAGACGCCATCGCCGCCTGCATGATGTTGTACTTTTCGCTGAGGTCCTGGAGCGGCCTGAAAAAGGAGCTCGAGTAGAAGATGAAAGCCGTCAGGACGCCGATGGTCACCGTGCCGGGGGTGACGCCCAGGACCTGGGTGGCGGTGAAGTAGAGGATCAGCGCCGTCGAGAGGTTGCCGATCACCTGCACGCTGGGAAAGAACAGGCTGAACCAGCGGATCTGCTCGATGTTGGCGTCCAGGAGATCCAGGTTGACACGATCGAAGCGCTGCGAGTTGCGGGCCTCGCGGTTGAAGAGCTGGATGGTCTTCATGCCCGAGAGGTTCTCCTGCAGATAGGCGTTCGACTTCGAGGTTACCAGCCGCACCGCGCGGTAGGCCTCGCGGATCTTGGTGCGCAGGATGTTGATGACGAAAAAGAGAATCGGCATCACCGCCACGGTGACCAGCGCGAGCTGCCAGTTCAGGCTGAACATGAAGACCAGCAGGCCGACTAAGAGCGCTATGTCCGCGACCAAACCGACCACGCCGTCGCGCATCATCATCTCGATGGCGTCGACGTCGCTGGTGATGCGGGTCATCAGGCGGCCGACCGGGGTGCGGTCGAAGTAGCCCAGGTGCAGGCGCTGGACCTTGCTGAAGATCTCCCGCCGCAGGTCGTAGATGGCGTGCTGGCCCATCCAGGTGACCAAGTAGGTGTAGCCGTAGCGCAGGCCGAAGTTGAGCACGCGCAGGCCCAGGTAGATGGCGGCGATGACCAGCAGGCCGCCAAAGCGCTCGTCCACGCTAAGGCCGGCAAAGGCTGCCTCCACGGGCTCGATGTAGCGATCGATGGCGGTGCGCACCAACAGCGGAAAGACCGGCACGATGGCGCTGTAGAGCAGCAACAGGAAGATGCCGCCGAAGAGCTGCTTGCGGTAGGGCCTCAGATAGGTCAGCAGGCGCTTGGTGATGTCCCAGTCAAAGGCCTTGCGAAAGGCCTCGCCGTCCTCGTCGAACTCGGCCTCCTTGCGCATCCGCCGGACCCGCTTTGCCCGGCTGGCGCGAGCCCGGCGCTTGGCCTCCTCGATGTCGTAGTTGTCGATCTCCCCTTGGGTAAGGGTTTCCTGAGTGCTGCGGACCTGTTCAGCCATGTGCTATTCTCCTGCGAATCTTCTTGTGGGTAAAGCTCATGCGGCCTCCAGCGATTCCTCGAGCCGCTGGCGGCGGTCCATGTCGGCGTACCAGCCGTCCGCGGCGACGAGTTCCTCGTGGCTGCCCTCCTCGATGACTTTGCCCCGCTCCAGGACCAGGATGCGGTCGGTGTGGCCAAAGGCCGAGATGCGGTGGCCGACGATGACGCTGCTGCGGCCCTTCATGACCTGCCCCAGGCCCTCAAGGATGCGCGACTCGGTCTGGGTGTCTACGGCCGAGAGCGCGTCGTCCAGGATGAGGATGGCCGGATTGCGGATGATCGCGCGAGCCATGGCGGTGCGCTGGCGCTGGCCGCCCGAGAGGGTCACGCCGCGCTCGCCCAAGGAGGTGTCGTAGCCCTTCGGAAAGTCCTCGACGTCGCCCGCGAGCTGCACGAGTTCGGCCACCGCCCTTACCTTCTCGCGGAGCGCGCCCTCGTCCTCCAGAGGAATCCCGTAGGCGATGTTCTCGGCGACCGTATCCGAAAAGAGAAAGGGCTCTTGCGGCACGATGCCGATGTGGCGCCGCAGGACCATAACGGGATAGCGTTTGATGTCCACGCCGTCGATCAAGATGGTGCCCTCATCAGGGTCCACGAGCCGCGCGATCAGGTTGATGATCATGGTCTTGCCCGAGCCGGTGCGGCCGGTGATGCCCACCGACTCGCCCGCCCTTATCCTGAACGAGACCCCGTCGAGCGCCCTGATGCCGTCGTAGCTAAGGCTCACATTCTCGAACTCGATGTCGCCGCGCACCTCGCCGAGGCTGAAGTCGGTGCGCTCGTCGTCCTTGATGTCGGGCTCGATGTCCAAAAGCTCCTTGAGCCGGCCCCAGGAGGTGTGGCCGCGCTGGCTGATGTTGGCGATCCAGCCCGCCGCGATGAGCGGCCACTCGATGCCCACGAAGAGAAAGACGAACTCGATAAACTGGCCCGGCGTCAGGCCGCCGGTGACCACGGTGCGGCCGCCGATGAGCAAGAGGATCACGATGGTGACGCCGAAAAAGAGCTCCATCAGCGGGAAGAGCGGGCCGTCCACCTTGGTCAGGGAGAGGTTGCGGCGGATGAACTCGTCGTTGAGCGACTGAAAGCGTCCCAACTCCCTGGACTCGATGCCGAAGCCCTTCACCACCCTTATGCCGCTGAAGTTCTCCTGCGCCATCGCCGAGACGTTGGAGAGCTGTTGCTGCACCTTTTCGTAGCGCCTATGGATGATGCGCAAGAGAATGAAGAAGCTCAGGGTGATCATCGGCACGATAGCCAGCATCAACAAGGCCAGGCCCACGTTGAGCGTGAACATGCGGCCGAAGGTGAAGAGGATCAACAGGCTGGTCGAGACGCCTTGAAAGACCGCCACGCCGACCAGCATCCTGACCGCGTTCAAGTCGGCGGTGAGCCGCGCCATCATGTCGCCGACGCGGTGGTTGTCGTAAAAGTGGCTGCCCAGGCGGGTAAAGTGAAGAAAGAGGTCGCGCCTTATGTCGAACTGCACCTCCCAGGAGGCGTTCAAGATGCTGCGCCGCACCACGATCCAGGCCGTGGCGCTGACGGACGACACCAGCAGGAGGCCGGCCATATAGGTCCAGATCGAGGTCATGGTCATGGTGCCGCTCGAGAAGGCGTCTACCGCGAAGCCGATGATCCTGGGAATCAAGATGGTCGCATAGGACGCCACAGCGAGCGCCGCGAGACCGATGAGAAACTGCCGGGGATAACGTCTGATGTAAGCAAACAGGTCGGTAAACGTCTGGCGCACACGTCCTCCTCAGACCGCCTGGCGGCGGCGAACCTGAAATGTTACCATGCCTTTGGCAGCAGTGGAGACCCTGAAACTACAGCAACTACAGCCCACGCGACAGCCGCAAAGACCACCGTCAACGAGAACGGTCGGCTCAGTCGTGGGCGATGGTAACGTCCTTCAGCGCGCGCCGCAGCGGCCCCGGCAGCCACCAGTTGAGCCGGCCCGCCAAGACCACGAAGGATGGTACCAGCATCATGCGGACGACGGTGGCGTCCAGCACGACGGCGACGGCCAGGCCGAAGCCGATCGTCTGCATGTTGACCACGCCCGCCCAGATAAAGACCGAGAAGACCACGCCCATGATGAGGGCGGCGCTGGTGATCACCCCGCCGGTGGTCGAGAGCGCGTAGACCACCGCCTCGCGGTCGCTCATACCCCGCCGGTGGCCCTCGTAGATGCGCGAGACGAGAAAGACCTCGTAGTCCATGCTGAGGCCGAAGATGACCGCGAAGATGAGGATCGGCGTGGTGGTCTCGACCATGCGCAAGGCTCCCTGCAGGCCGGTGTACTGGATCAAGAAGCCGTCCTGGAAGACGAGCGTCAGGAGGCCGTAGGCGGCGCCCACGGTCAGGGTGTTGAGAAGAATCGACTTGAGGGGAATGACGACGGACTTGAAGGCCAGGCCGAGCAGGACGAAGGTCGCCAAAAAGACCAGCGCCACCGTCTGCGGGAACTTGCCGTAGAGCGCGCCAGTCCACTCGAGCTGCCCCTGGTATTCGCCGCCGATGCGGCCGCTGAGCTCCTGCGCGGCCAGCAGCGCCCCCAGCTCGCGCGCCAGCCTTTCGCCCTCGCGCGGGCTCGTCTCGCCGCTCGGATAGACCCGCAAGAGGGCGTAGCGCCCGTTTTCGCTGACCGTCGCCCGCACCAGTTCGGCCAGCGGGCTCGCCCGCGCGGTCTCCAGGGTGGCGTAGTAGCCCCTGAGGAGGACGCCGGGCACCGGGGCGGTGGTGGGGGAGAGGACGGTGACGACGTTCTCGAGCCCCGCCGCCTCGCGGCTCAGGGCGCTCAGGCCGCGCAGGCTGCTCGGGTGAAAGACGCCCCGGCCATCCCCGCCGGGGTCGCCGAAGTCGACGAGCACGTCGAAGGTCTGCAGGGCCCCCACCAGCCCGACCGCCAAGAGGCCGTCGTGGGCGCGGCGCGACTCGGCGCGGTAGGAGAGGCCCTCGGCGCCGGTGAAGCCGAGCTCCATGCGCAGGGCGGGCGCGGCCAAGAGGAGCAGAGTCGCGGTGGCGACGCCCGCCCAGAGGAGCGGCCGCTTGAGCACGAAGCGCGCCCAGCCTCGCCAGAAGGCCCTCGAGCGCGTGCCCGGCTCGCCCCGGCCGAGCCTAAAGGCGTTGACCCGCCCGCCCAGCAGGGTGAGCAGGGCAGGCACCAGCGTCATCGACAGCGACATGCTGAAGAAGAGCACCACCACCCCGCCCAGGCCCAGGCTCTTGATGAAGAGCAGCGGCGGGATGAGCAAGGCCGCGAGCGCGATGATGACGGTGAGGCCGCTAAAGGCCACCGCCCGGCCCGCCGTCCGCGCGGTGATGAGGGCGGCCTGGTGAGGGCCGTGCTCTCCCAACTCCTCACGAAAGCGGTTGACCATCAGCAGCGCGTAGTCGATGCCGGTGGCGAGTCCCAGCATCGTCACCACGCTGGCGGCGAAGATCGACACCGGCATGACCTGGGCGACGAGCGCGAGCACCGCCAAGGTCATGCTGATCGCCAAGACGCCGACGAGAATGGGAATGCCCGCGGCCACCACCGCGCCAAAGGCGACGAGCAGGATCACCAGGCTGAGCGGCAGGCCGATGACCTCGGCGCGTAGGGTGTCGGCCTTGGTGAGCGCCTCGATGTCCGCGACGACCGCCGACACCCCGGTGATGTAGAGCGCGGGCGCCCCGTTCCCGCCGCCCTCCTCGAGGTCTCGCTGGACGCCGCGCATCGCTTCGCGCAGTGCCCCGACGCTGGCCTTGGCCTCCTCGTCGCTGTCGGCGCTTAGCCCCAAGAGGGCCACCGCGTAGCGCCCGTCTTCTGAAGCGAGCGTGAGCGCGCCGGACTCGCGGTGGTCGCGGAGGCTGTCGAGCAGACCCGAAGCCACCAGGCGCTCGCTAGCGAGCGTGAAGGCCCGCTCGAAGGCCTCGTCACCCACGCGCAGCGTCCCCCCGCCGTCGGCGACGAGCAGCAGGTTGTAGGCGTCCTGGCCGCTAAACGTCCCCTCGATGAGCTGGCGCACCTCTCTTGCGACGCTGCCTGGGATGCCGCCCGTCGCCGCGGTCATCAGCCCCGGCGCGCGCAGCGACAGCGGCAAGGCCAGAGCGGCCAGCAGCAGCCAGAAGCCGATGACGGTCTTGGGATAGCGCGTGACGACGCGGGCGAGGGCGTCAAACACGACGGTAGAGGTTCGTCTGTATCCGTAAAGGGCTGAGCTGTAAGGGGATGGCTGGAATGAGCGTCATTCGGCCACTCACGCTAGCAGATTTGCTTTTGGGTGTCTATGCCGGGGCGCCAGCGGCTCGAGCTTCCCCGTCCACGAGCCCGCGCTTCGGGGGCTCGTGGCTTCGGGGGCTCGTGGCTTCGGGGGCTCGAGGCCGCCGCATGTGGCGGAAGGTCATGGTTGAGGATGCTGCCCGCTTGAGCCGGCATGCTAACATTCGCTCAGGAGGCTTTTGTGCCTGTGAAGAGTCAAGCGACCGTCGACGATCTCTATCATCTGCCCGACGAGGGCAAAGCAGAGCTTATCAACGGAGAGGTCGTGCTGATGTCACCGACAGGCAGGGCGCCGGGCTATGCCGGCGACGAGATCTTTTTTTCTTTGAGGCAGTATTCGAAGCGCCTCGAAACAGGCTTGGCGGTTGGGGACAACAAGGGCTTTGTCGTCGATTTGCCGCACCGCAAGTCCTTTAGCCCCGACGCCGCTTTTTATGTCGGACCCAATACCGGCATGAAGTTTTTCGACGGTCCGCCCATCTTTGCCGCCGAGGTCAGAAGCGAGGGGGACTACGGCAAGGGCGCCGAGGAAGCCTTGGCCGCGAAGCGTGTCGACTACTTTGCCGCCGGAACCCTGGTGCTATGGGATGTAGACCTGCTGAAGGATGTCGTCAGGGTATACCGCGCCGACGACCCAAGCGCTCCGACCCTTTACCGCCGTGGCGACGTGGCCGAGGCCGAACCGGCTGTACCCGGATGGCGCATGCCGGTCGACGATCTGTTCGAGTAGCCTCGGAGAAGCCCTTGTGTCAGGCAACTGTGTCAGGCGGTGCGCCAGGCAACTGTGCCAAACAGTGTGTCAGGCAGCATCTTAGCTCGTGGGGCCGTCGCCTGGGCGCAGAGCTCGAGGCTTGAGCCCTCGCTTCGGGGCTCGAGGCGGCGTTGCCACCGTCGGTCCGCGCCTGGAGGCTTTTGTGTTCTACTCGAGCGACCTGAAAAAGTCCCAGATGGTCACGCTCGCCTCGTCCGGCCAGACGTGCGGGTAGAGCTCGCCGCGGTAGTCGAGGCTCTGCTGGTAGGGGCACCAGACGACGGCGTTGCCGCCCGCGCAGCTGGGGTAGCGCTGGCAGCCTAAGCCGCGCGGCTCGGCGGGCAGGGGCGGCCCCTCGCAGCGGTTCAGGGTGACAAAGAGATCCCTGACCCGCAGACCGGCCTCGAAGGCCACGAGATGGTCCTCGGGGTTGTGCAGGACGAGGGCCGCGACCGGAGCGCCGCAAGGGGAAGGGGAGACGCTTCCCGCGACGACGGCCACGGCGCGCACCGTTTCGGCGCGGGCGCAGGCCAGGCTGGCCGCGAACCAGCCGCCGAGCGAGTGGCCGACGAGATAAACCCTGCCGGGGTCTAAGCAGTAGCTCTCGCTCATGTCCTCGAGCATATGATCGAAGAGGGCGTAATCGCGCAGGGCGTCCGCCGGGTCGCCGGGGTCGGACCAGGAGAAGGTGCCGTCCCCCTGCCGCAGCCCGCTCGGGTAGACGATGACGGCCTCGCCCTGGCTGGGCGCCTCGAGCCCGTAGTAGCGCCGCACCTGGGCGTTGTCGTTGGTGCGGCCGTGAAAGGCGATGACGAGCGCCAAAGGCGTATCCGGACTGTAGCTCTGTGGCAGGTAGGCGATGAGCTCGCGTGCTTGCCCGTCTACCAGGACGCTCCGCGGCGGCGTCTCGGGCAGAGGCTTGCCGCAGCCGCTCGAGCGCCGCGCTTCCAGCCGGCCCCCGCCCGGTTCCTCGGGCTCTTCCGCCAGCGCCGCGGCCAGGCGAAAGGGCGCCGCCCGGCTGACCTCCTCGCTAGGTCGGAAGAGCCCGTCGGGGTAAGCCTGCGAGAGCCCCGCTTCAGCGAGCGCGGTCGTCTCTTTGGAAGGCTGCCCCTCCCAGGGGTCCACAAAGGGTCGAGCGAGGGTGAAGGGGAGCAGGGCGAGGAGGAGCAGGAGTTTCGGCATGGCCCGAGTCTACAGGACGGCTGTGCCTACAGGGTGGCCAACCGTAAGAGTCGCCCTAAAGGTCGCGCTTTCGAGGGGCTAGACTGGAACACCATGGTCAATCCTACCCACCTCGTCGAGGGGCAGAAGAGCGCCCTCGAGACCATCGAACCCTGCACCACCCTGGAGGACATCCGCGACTTGGCGACCGTCGCCGCGCGCGAAGGGGGACGCCGCCGCCTCGCCGTCGCCAGCGCCGGCGAGGCCCACGTCGTCGAGGCGGTCGCGCGCGCCGTGACGGCGGGCTGGGTGGAGGCCGACCTGTTCGGTTACGCCCAGCTGATCGAGCCGCTGGTCGAGACGTTCGGCCTGCCCTCCGAGCGCGTCCGCGTCCACCCCGCCCCTTCGCCCCAGGCGGCCGGCAAGATGGCGGTCGAGGCGGTCTCGAGCGGGGCCTGCGACATCCTCATGAAGGGCAACATCCAGACCTCGGTGCTCATGAAGGACGTCCTCCACAGGGACTACGGCCTGCGCGGCGCGGGCAAGCTCTCGCACGTCCTGGCCTTCGACCCGCCGCACCTGGGGCGCCTCCTGCTGATGAGCGACGGTGCCTTGAATATCGCGCCCGACCTCGCGCTCAAGATCGAGATCGTCAAGAACGCCGTCCGAACCGCGCACCTTTTGGGTACTCCCAAGCCTCACGTGGCGCTCCTCTCGGCGATCGAGCTCGTCGATCCCAACCAGCAGGCTTCGGTCGACAACGCCATCATCGCCAAGATGGCCGACCGCGGCCAGATCAAGGGCGCCAAGATCGACGGCCCGCTGGCCTTGGACAATGCCATCGACCCCGAGGCGGCGCGGATCAAGAGCATCAAGAGCGAGGTGGCGGGCCGCGCCGACGTGTTGATCGTCCACAACGTCGATGTCGGCAACGTCTTTTACAAGTCGCTGGTCTACTTTTCGCGCACCGAGGTCGCCGGCGTCATCACCGGCGGCAAGGCGCCCATCATCTTGACCAGCCGCGCCGACAGCGCCCAGTCCAAGTTCAACTCGGTCGCCATGGGCTGCGTGCTGGCGGCGCGGGAAAGCTATGTGAGTTAAGGCTCGACGAAAAGACAATTTCAAGCCATCAGCCCGAGAACAGCCTCGTGCTGCTTGAACTCCGCCTTGTGCCGGGTTCGGACTGCTCGAGGGAACTTTCCGCTCCCTCCGTAAAATTTGGGAATTTTGGTTGCTCGTCGCTGACGTGCAAATTACATCGTCGTACTACCACCATGGCTACTCAGGGTGCTGGCTAGGTTCACTAGGCGAGGCAGGTTCACCGGTGCTCTCGAACAGGCTTGCGAAGTGCTGCCTTGCCGGCAGGGTGTACCCCACCACGCCTAATTCCCGTAGCCTCTGGACGTGCTTTCTTGCGCTCTCCCAATCGTCACGCAGCCTCGCTGCATCGAGCCCAACGTACGTCGCCAAGCCCGGCAGGCCCACTTCCTCCAGAAGACGCTCCCCCTCGGCAAAGTCGCGCAAGGCATCCTCGTGCTTCCCTAAGCGCTCCAGCGCGAGCCCGCGCACCCAGTACCCTGTGCCCATTACGCGCCTCTGTCCGAACTGCGTGCCAATGTCGAGAGTCTCCTGTGCCAGTGCCAGCGCCCGCTCAGCTGAACCGAAGGCACTCTCAGCGTAGGAGGTGTAGGTGGTCGCCTGGCAAATGAGCATTGGCGCACCCAGTTCCCTAGTGAGGCTCAAGGACCGGTGGCCGTACCGCAGCGCCTGAGCCGCCCTTCCCTCCGGTGGCCAGTTAAAGTACAGCCCGCACAGCATCGCCTCGCAAGCTGCCAGGTGCTCCCTAGCATCACTACGAAGGAGCACCTCGCGGGCTTCAAGCAGCTCGTCTTCGGCGCGCTCGTACTCGCCAAGCTCAGTGAGTGATACCCCCAGGTAGGTCTGGGCGATGGCGTAGTCACGGCCACTACCCAAGTCGCTGGCGAGGCGCATGGCTTCCTCGGTATCGCGTACGGCTTCACGCAAGCGGCAGAGTCCCCAGTAGACCATGGTGCGGAAGCGCAAGGCGTACATGAGCCGCTGAGGGATAATTCCTCCACTCAGCTCTCGAAAGAGAGCAATGACCTCGTCCAAGAGGCACAGGCTGTCTTGGTACTTACCGGTGTAGAAGGCAAGGCTGCCGCGCACCTCGAGGAGCGACGCGCGCTCCTCCACCGAGAGCGCGGGATCCTCGAGTGCTCTGCTGAGGAGTGCGTCCGCCTCGGCCATGGTCCCTTGGTTCATGAGCGAGGTGGCCGCATCACGTTTTGCACTGACGCTGGCAGTGCCCTGAAGCTCAGGACGGCTCAACCAGAGGTCTACTGCCCCTCGGTAGTCGCACCGCTCGGTCCGGAGGCTGATGAGCTCATCGAACCAGCGCTGGATTGGCCTCAGCTCCTCCGGCAGGCTCTGCATAAGGGCCTCGGCACGCTCGCCTTCACCCTGGCGCACGAGAGAGCGGGCCAGGAGCAGACCTGCTTCGACATGGTGCGGCTCGACCTCCAGGACCCGCTCGGTGAGCCGTTGCGCCTGGAAGGGGTGAAGAACGTGCAGGAGGCGCGCTGCCCTAAGCAGCAAGTCCCGCTTCCTCTCACCTGAGGCGTAGGTGGCAGCAGAGGATAAGAACTCACCCGCCTGCCTCTCCCGGCCGTGCCGCTCGGCCTCCGTGGCTGCCCGCTCGAGGATGTCCAGGGCTACCTCACCACGAAATCCAGCATCAGCGACGTAAGGCGCGGCCATCTCGGGTTCCGTGGTGGCAAACGCCTCGACAATCTGCCCTGCCAAACGCCCCCGCTCATCCCTCTGGAGTTCCCGGATGAGCAACTCCCGGTACAGGGGATGCACGAACCCGCCCTCGCGCAAGATGCCGGCCGCCTCGAGCTGGGCGCTGAGCCTTGACAGCTCAGCCTCCGTTACTCTCATCACCTGCGCGAGCACCTCATCGGAGGTGCCTAATGGCAGGAGCGCCTTGAGGCGCATGAGCGTGACCGCTTCCTCGCTCAGCTCAGCACGGTGAATCGCCTGAACGATGAGCACCTCCACGCTCGAGGGAATGCGCAGGGCCTCGGGTGCCCGCCAGCGCCAGCGACGCCCGTCCCGCCAGAGGTTTCCGTGGCGGCGCAGGAAACGGAAGAACTCCAGGGTGAAGAGCGGATTGCCCGCGGCGAACTCGTGAATCCAGGCGACGGCGTCAGCCGGCAAGCTAGCGCCCGCCTCTTCTTCCAGCAGTCCCCAGCTCTCCTCGAGGGTGAGGGGTGGGGATTGCTGCACAGTGAAGGCATCAGGGGGTTCCTGGCGGCTGGTGACGATGAGGCCCACCCCAGAGCTCCTCCTCACTGCCTTGCTCAAGGCTACCCACAACGCTAGCGCTTCCCCTTGTGCTTCGTGCAAGTCCTCGACGTGCAGGACGATTGGGGCTTGCGCGGCCAGAAGTGCCGCTAGCGCGTCGACGGTGTCTTGTTGGTTGCTCCCTTGCCCCTGTGCTAGGCGTGAGAGCGTTGCCTTAGCCCAGGAGGGGAGGTCGCTGGCTCTCGGGAGGCGCTGCGCAATCTTCCCAGGGGTAATAGTGGCGTGCAGGGTGACGCTGGTATAAGGCAGCGCCTTCAGCACCTGCAGCACAATGTGAGTCTTGCCGATACCCGGTGGTCCCCACACACCCAGTGCCAGGCCTGCTTCTCCCTGGGGGTGTAGGTGTCTCACCTATGTTGACACAGAAGGCTCCGCTGGAACCTTAAGCTTTACCTACGAGGTGGAAGAGGTTACCGAGACAACCTGGGAGTGCATAAACAGCAGCAATCAAAGAACCCAACAGCGTCAACGTACGACAACTACCACTACTACAGGAGTGGTTAGCTCTGTTGCACGCGAAAGAAATCAAATCACCGGCTTCAACCTCACCGGATTTAGCAGCAGTAGCTCCTCGAGCACCTCGGAAGGTGAGAAGCTGGAATCCTGCCCCAGCGGCTCCTCCTGGTCTCTTGTCCCTGGCAGCACTGAAACCGAGACAATTCAAAGCACGGGTGGCCTCTACGTCAACGGCGTACTGCTCCAGTAACAAGCCAGCTTCAAGCAAAGCAAGGACCGGCTCGTCCGGTCCTTATTTCTTGCCCTCATAGTAAACGAGACAACCGAGTAAAGCTGAGCAGCTTGTTGTACAGGAGGGAGTATGGCTCATAGAGAGCGCAAGATCTTTGCGGGTGATCCCGCTTGTGTCGGCATCATCCTCTTGGTGGTGCTGTGGCTTGTCTTGTCGTTGCCAACACCATCTTTCCCCCCAGCCCTCGCCGAGGTAGCACCCGCTGTGCTTAACTACCGCGGCCGGTAGCAGGGCGAGGGTGATCTGAGTGGGGTACGGGCTTATCTTCTTTGCGGCGGCGCTCTGGGGGCTCATCGGCTTGCTCGCCAAAGGGATGTTGGCAGCCGGCATCGAGCCTCTGGAAGTCGCGTTCTGGCGTGCTGCCCTGGGAGGGCTGCTCTTTTGTGCCCATGCAGGCTCAAAAGGCAAACTCTACCTGAAGCGACGCCGCGACCTGGAGTTCTTTCTCGGCTTTGCCCTCGTCGGCACCCTCCACTACGCTTCATTCATTCTTGCCGTGGATCATGGCGGCGTGAACCTCGCGGTCGTTCTCCTCACGTCAGCTCCGGCGTTTGTCGTGGTGGGTGCGTGGTTGTTGCTCCAAGAGAGCCTGACGCCGTTAAAGCTCGGCCTGGTGCTCATGACGCTGCTGGGGGTGGTCCTCGTCTTGGGTGGGGGGGTGGTGAAGGGGTGACTGTCTCCGCTTTGGCGGTCTCTTGGGGTCTTCTGGCAGCGGCAACTCATGGCAGCTTCTACCTTTTCGACAAGTGGATGCTGGGCCGCTACAGTTCCGTAGCGATCTGCGCGCTCCTCATGCCTTTCGGTGCGCTGCTGCTGGGGCCTATGGTGACGTTCAGCCCCAAGGGCCTGCAGGTGTGGGGGTTGTTGCTGCTGCTGGTGTTCTTTTCGATCTATGCGGCCTACTTTCTCTACTACACCGGCCTCAAGAGGGTAGAAGCGTCACGGGCGGTGCTCATGACAAGCGTCGGACCGGTCATCGCTGCCACCCTGGCTGCTTGGTGTTCGGTGAGTACTTCGGCTTGCTCGGTTGTGTTGGGGCGAGCTTGATCTTTGGCACGGCCCTGTTGGTGGCACTGCCGCAAGGGAGTTTGAGCAATGCTGCAGCTGTGTTCGCGCGCCACAGGCATCTGCCGGAGCAGCTTTGATCCTCTCCTGAAGACGCTCATGAAGCCATTCCCGCTGCATCCGTAGGGATGCCAACTTTTTTATTTCCGCGAGAGTCGTAGGGGACACCGCGCTTTGCTAAGCGAAACTTCAGGTGTGGTCGCCTTCCTCCAAAGCATAGACGATGATCTGCTCGAGCATCATCACCCGCCCTCTTGCCCATGCAATCCTAAAACGTTCCTCGTCGAGCTGAGCGCGCGCAACGCTTACACTACGCTCGTAGCGAGAGCGGTCGCTGGACAGCAAGGGTAAACGAATCGTTTCACGTAAAGCTTCTGCTGCTCCCCAAAGACGCGGTGCTTGCTCAGGCTCACCTTCCATCACCCTTAAAACTGCGAATGCTTCTAATGAACAGGCAATGCCCCGCTTGTCCCCCAGCACACGAAATAGTGCCAAACTTTCCTTAACGAGCGCGCGCGCTTTGGCATGCTCGCCTCGGTCAAGGGCGACCAGCCCCAGCCTGTTGAGCGAGTCGGCCATGCCCGTCCTATCATCCACCTCTTGCCTTATCGCCAGGCTCTCTTCAAAAAGCGCGTATGCTTTTGCATCGTCGCCTTGAGCATGGGCTACCTGGGCCAGACCGTAGAGCGAAAAGGCGATGGCTCGCTTATCTCCCACCTCCCGCCTTATGGCCAGGCTTTCCTCATGGAGCAAGTGTGCCGAGGTGAAGTCGCCCTGGTCAAGCGCGACTATCCCCAAGTTGCCGAGCGAGTTGGCAATGCCCTGCTTGTCTCCCGCCTCCCGCCTTATGGCCAGGCTCTCTTCAAAGCGTGAGGGTGGTAAGACGTAGCCACCTTGTTGGTAGTCTATGCTGGCCAAGTTGCTGAGCGAGGCGGCAATGCCCTGCTTGTCTCCCACCTCCCGCCTTATGGCCAGGCTCTCTTCGAAGTGTGAGCGCGCCGCACTGTAGTCGCCCTGGAACCAAGCCAGCATACCTGCGCCGTTGAGCGCTTTCGCACGGGCCGCTGTTGTTGCCATTCCTGCTTGGGACAGTGCCTTCGCCAACCAGCCGCGCCCCTCGCTCAGATAACCACGCGCCTGCCAGAAGCGCCACAGCGCCCCAGCCAGTCGTAAAGCCAGCTCGTGTCGCTTGCTCCGCTCTCCCCAGGCGAGCGCTGCTCGTAAATTGTCGTGCTCCGCTTCCAGACGCGTCAGCCAATCACCTTGTTGGTCGCCCACCAGCTGCGGTTCGGCGTCCTCCGCCAGGGCGAGAAAGTATTCCGCATGTTTGTTTTGAGTCTCCTCCTCCTCTTGGTGCTCTATTAGTTTCTCCTCCATGAACTGACGCAAGAGTGGATGCCAATCGAACCTGCCCGCAGAGGACGTGCGCAGCAGGGACTTGTCTACCAGCGACACCAGAGTAGGAAAGGTTGCCCCGGCGACTTCGGACGCCGCCTCCTTCCGAAAGCCCCCATGGAAGACCGAGAGCTTCCTTAGGACCTCCTGCTTCCTGGGCGTAAGAAGCCTCCAGGAGTACTCGAAGGTCGCCCGGATGCTTTGCTGCCTGCCGGGGACGTTGCGAGTCGAGGTGGCAAGGAAGTCCATGTTCCGCTCGATCTCCGTGGCGATATCCTTGAGCGGCATCATACGGACCCATGCGGCAGCCAGTTCGATCCCCAGCGGGTAACCCTGCACTAGATAACAAATCTTCAAGGCGTGCGGCAGATCCTCTTCTGTGAGCCGGAAATCGAGCCGAGACTTCTTGGCCCGCCGAAGGAAGAGTTGCAAGGCATCAACGTGCCCGAGTTCTTCAAGGCTGGCATCCTCTGCGGGCAGCGGCAAGCCTTCGAGAGACATGGCGTGTTCTTCGTGGACATTCAGGCGCTCGCGGGAGGTAATCACTACCCTGAGGTTGGGACAGGCGTTAATAAGGTCTGCCGATAAACCCGCACCGTCCATAAGGTGCTCGTAGTTGTCTAGAACCAACAGCAGGTGCTTCTCTCCGATGTGGTTCTTGACTTGTGCCAGTGGTTCAGCTGGCCCTTGCAGGGCGAGACCCAAGGCTTCCGCCACCGCCAAGGGAATCTGCTCAGGTGAGGACAACGATTCAAGCCCAGCGAAGAACACGCCGTCTTCAAAGCGACCTGGCCGAAGCTGATGGTGGGCCGCTTGCATGGCCAGCTTGGTCTTCCCCACGCCGCCCGGACCATGCAGGGTCAACAGTCGGCAGTGGGGCCGGTTGTGAAGCTTGTCAATCGCCAGCAGTTCAGTTTCACGGCCCACAAACGAGGTCGCGAGAGTGGGAAGGTTGTTCGGCAACGAAGGCTTTTGAAAGGGGTCCAGCGGGAGCTGCGCTAGCCTCTTGGTGGGCTGAGCGTGAAGCTCGAGGCCGTAAGCATCCGCCTCCCTCATCACCTCAGCAGCCTTGGGGCTCTTCCCCACCTGAAGAAGCCTATAGACGCGACTGAAATCGTCAGGTTCGAGTTCAGGTGCTCCAGCAAGAGTAAAGGCTATTTCGGCATGTTGAGCTGCGGTCTCATCACGCCCTTCGGCGGCGGCGTCCTCACCCAACTTCAGGCGAGCTTCTCGGACTTTGCCTGCAAGATACTCGCGCGTTTCGTAGACCCACGCCTCGAGCTCTTCATTCAAGGAAAGGCTGAAACCTTCTAGGAAGGTGCCTTGGTAGAGATGAAGCGCTTCCTCGAGATTCCTCCGGTAAAGCAGTGTCAGAAGCTCGCTAGCGTCGCAAGAAACAACTGCCCAAAGCCGGTGCTCATCTGCCTCAACAGGGCATGGCGCCACACTCCTGAGGCGGCGAAGGGCTGTAGAGAGGCTGTCGCGAGGGTCGTCGACGTTGCCGAAGAACAGCTCGGCTAAGGTGCGGCGGGAGGTGGGGCCTTCGAGCGCGAGGTACGCCAGCAAAAGAAGAGGCTTGGGACGACGAAAGGGCGTGTCCTCGAGCGATAAATCGCCAAGGGTGCGTAGCATCATGTAGCACCACTATACACACATTCTTCTCACGTGCTTCAAGGGCGAGTGAAGGCCGGTCGGAGGTTGGTCGGGGGGCATTTGCTAGTCTCTCCCGTACATCAGTAAGGGGAGGGGGAAGAGGTGTTCAGTACAACGCTCGAAGCTCAAATTGATAGGCAGTTAGCGACTGTACCCGAAGTCACAGCGGCGGTGGCGGTCAGCAAGGAAACCATTCAGGGTGGGCTGACCTGGCTCTTCGTCACTCTAGGGG
>JALZLY010000388.1 GCA_030858465.1 Deinococcota bacterium | reverse complement strand
CTGGCTGACCACCACCTTCGGCGTGGGCATCTATGTGCTGGTGCTGGGTATTTTGCTCTATATCGTCTACCGCTTTCGCATCAAACCCGGCGACAGGGCCGCGGGCCTGCCCAAGCAGGTGCACGGCGACGTCAGGCTCGAGCTGGCCTGGACCTTTATCCCGGTGATCTTGATGATCATCATCGGCATCCCCACCGTGCGCGGCATCTGGGCCAGCGAGGTCAGGGTGCAGGGCGAGGACGCCCTGCAGATCAACGTGATCGGCTACCAGTGGTGGTGGGCCTTTGAGTACCCCGAGCTGGGCATCACCACCGCCAACGAGGTGCACATCCCGGTCGGGCGCACCGTCAACTTCAACCTCCGTTCCGGCGATGTGCTGCACTCCTTTTGGGTGCCCGCCATGGCCGGCAAGCGCGACCTCATCCCCAACCAGGACAACCACCTCTGGTTCAGCGCCGACGTGCCCGGCATCTACCACGGCCACTGCTCGGAGTTCTGCCTGGGCGCGCACGCGCAGATGCGGCTGCGCCTCATCGCCCAGAGCGAGGACGACTTCAGCACCTGGGTCGCCGCTTTCCAGGCGGCGGAAGAGGCTGCCGACGCGCCCGCGGGCGCCCTCACCGAGCAGGGTTCGCAGCTCTTCTTGCAGCGCGGCTGCGTGCAGTGTCACGCCATCGCCGGCACGGTCGCCCAGGGAATCATCGGCCCCAACCTGACCAACTTCGGCCAGCGCACCACGCTCGCCGCGGGCATCGTCGCCAACAGCCCCGAAAACCTGGCGGCCTGGCTCAGGGACCCCCAGGCGGTCAAACCGGACAATCACATGCCCAACCTTCAGTTGAGCGAAGAGGATATTTCGGCTCTGGTCGCCTACCTGCACGGTTTGGGCCGCGAGGAGAGCGTGGCTGATGAGAGCGCGGTTATGGGAGGAACTGATGGCAGTAGGTAGTCGGGTAGCCAGACCGCGCGCCGGCGGCTGGTTCAGGCGGCCCACCTCGGAAACGGGGCTGGCGAGCTGGCTCACCACCGTGGACCACAAGCGCATCGGCATTCTCTACTTTTTGGCGGGCTTCTTCTTCTTTCTCTTCGGCGGCTTGGAGGCGCTGCTCATGCGCCTGCAGCTCTCCACGCCCGAAGGGACCCTGGTCGGGCCCGAGCTCTACAACCAGCTCTTCACCATGCACGGCACCACCATGATCTTTTTGGGCATCATGCCGCTCTCGGCGGCCTTTTTCAACTTTCTGGTGCCGCTCATGATCGGCGCGCGCGACGTAGCCTTTCCGCGCCTCAACTCGTTCAGCTTCTGGACCTTTTTGTGCGGCGGCATCCTGCTGAACTCGAGCTGGTTTCTTGGCGGCGCGCCCAACGCCGGCTGGTTCGGCTACGCGCCCATGACCCTGCTGGAGTACAATGCCGGCAACGGCATCGACTTCTGGATTATCGGCCTGCAGATCCTGGGCATCGCCTCCCTGGTCGCCGGCTTCAACTTCATCGTCACCATCATCAACATGCGCGCCCCCGGCATGACCATGATGCGCATGCCGCTGTTCGTGTGGATGACCCTGGTGGTGCAGTTTCTGGTCATCCTGGCCTTTCCCGCCATCACCATCGCGCTCTTTCAGCTGACCATGGACCGCACCTTCGGCACCCTCTTTTTCAACCCCGAGGGCGGCGGTTTGCCGATCATGTGGCAGCACCTCTTCTGGATCTTCGGCCACCCCGAGGTCTATATTCTGATCCTGCCCGCCTTTGGGATCATCTCCGAAGTGGTCCCGACCTTTTCGCGCAAGCCGCTCTTCGGCTACGCGGTGATGGTTTTCGCGGGCATCCTGATCGGCTTCCAGGGCTTTACGGTGTGGAGCCACCACATGTTCGTGACGGGCCTGGGACCGGTCGCCAACACCGCCTTTGCGCTGACCACCATGGCCATCGCCATTCCCACCGGGGTCAAGATCTTCAACTGGCTGGGCACCATGTGGGGCGGGCAGCTGCGCTTTACCACCGCCATGCTCTTTGCCGTCGGGCTGATCTCCAACTTCACCATCGGCGGCATCTCCGGGGTGATGCACGCGGCGGTACCGCATAACGCCCAGCACACCGATACCTATTTCGTGGTGGCGCACTTACACTACGTGTTGATCGGCGGCAGCCTCTTCGGCCTCTTCGCGGGCCTCTACTTCTGGTTTCCCAAGGTGACCGGCAGGCTGATGAACGAAGCTATCGGCAGGTGGGTCTTCTGGCTGATGCTGATCGGCTTCAACGTGGCCTTCTTCCCCATGCACTACCTGGGTCTGGCGGGCATGAACCGACGCGTCTACACCTACGCCGACAACATGGGCTGGAACCTCTGGAACATGGTCTCGACCGTCGGGGCCTTTGTCCTGGCCGCGGGCGTCGCGCTCTTTCTCTACAACCTGGCGCACGGCCTCATGAGGGGGAAAAAGGCCTCCGCCGACCCCTGGGACGGGCGCACGCTCGAGTGGACGATTCCCTCGCCGCCACCCGTCTACAACTTCGCCGAGCTTCCCGAGGTGCATGACCGCGAGGACTTCTGGGTGAAGAAGTACCCCGAGGAGCAGCCCGACGACCGTCTGGGACCCACGCAGCAAGAATCCACGGGCGAGGGCGACCAGGCGGTGATGTGGCCGGGCCTGCCCATGAAGGACGAGAGCGTGCCCAAGACGGGCGACAAGTCGCACGGCTTCCATATGCCCGGCCAGTCCTGGTACCCGCTCTTCGCCTCGGTGAGCCTGATGACCTTCGGCTACGGCGTCGTCTACACCAGCCTGCCCGTCGCCGTGATCGGCGGCCTGGCCTTTATCGCGTCGCTCTACGCCTGGGCCTTTGAGGGCGTGGGCGGCGGCCATATCCAGCCCAAGGAACCCGCATGAGCATCCCCACCGTCAGCCAGTCCGCCCAGGAGCACCATCCCGAGGAGCACCGCAGCACCACGGTTCCCGACAAGAAGATGCTGATGTGGGCCTTTTTGGCCTCGGACTGCATGTTCTTCGGGGCGCTCATCGCCACCTATCTCGTCTACAGCGGCCGCAGCCTGGTGGGACCCTTTCCCACCGAAATCTTGGACATCCCGCTGACCACGCTGAGCACCTTCGTCCTGCTGATGAGCTCCTTTCTGATGGTCTTGGGCCTCGACGCCTTGCAGAAGGACAACATCCCCAAGTTTCGGCTGTGGACGGCGGGGGTGTGCTTTTTCGGCCTCATCTTCCTGGGCTTTCAGGCCTATGAGTTTATCCACTTCGTCCACGAGGGGCTGACCTTACAGCAAAACCTCTTCGGCAGCACCTTCTTCACCCTGACCGGGACGCACGGCGTTCACGTGGCCATCGGCATTCTCTGGCTCACGTCCTTCCTGATCACGTCCTTCGTGAGGCCCATGACCAGCAAGAACGCGCTCGACCTCGACGTGGCCGCGCTCTACTGGCACTTCGTCGACATCGTCTGGATCGTCATCTTCACCGTGGTCTACCTCATCGAGTTCGTCTAAGGACCAACATGAGCCAAGCAGCCAAAGACACCACCCAGCATCATCCCAGCGTCAAGACCTACATTCTTATTGCCGTCATCCTGGCGGGGATCACCTACACCGAGTACTACATCGTCGAGTTTCCGCCGACCTTTCTCTCGTCGGGCGCCATCCTCTTCTGGCTCTACACGCTGTCGATCGCCAAGTTCATGATGGTCATCATGTTCTTCATGCATCTCAAGTACGACAACCGCCTCCTCTCGGGGCTCTTTATGAGCGGCCTCATCATCGGGGTGGGGACGCTGGCGGCGATGCTGGTGATCTTCGAGTTCTTCCAGCCCGACCAACAGGCGCTCGAGGCTCGAGCCGGCCTCATCACGGCGACGGCCACGGCCACGGTACCCCACGACGACCGCGTCGTGCCCGTCGCCGTAGACCCCGGCGACGGCGAGGCGGTCTACCTGGCCAACTGCGCAAGCTGTCACCAGGCGAACGGCGAAGGCGTTCCCGGCGCCTTCCCGCAGCTCACCGTCCACGCCCCTGCCATCGTCCTTTCCGCAGGCGGCCGTGAGTACCTCAGCCACGTGCTCCTCTACGGCCTGCAGGGCGAGATCGAGGTGCTCGGCCGCCCCTACAACGGCGTCATGCCCCCTTGGAGCCAGCTCTCCGATGAGGAGATCCGCGACGTGATGAACTACATCATCTCGGCCTGGGGCAACGGCCAGCTTCTCCCCGCGGACTTCGAGGCCTACAGCGCCGAGGAGGTCGAGGCCGAGCGCGACCTGGGCTTGAGCCCCCAGGACGTCCACGCGCAGCGGCAGGAGATCCAGATCATCGAGATCAGCGAGGAGGTGGCGCTCGAGGAGGCCACCGAGCTCGACGTCGACCGCGTCGCGGAGGATTCCGTCGGCGCCGTGACCGCCGAAGCCGTAGCTACGGCGCCGGCCGACATCACCGCCAGCTGGGACTGGCAGGAGTTAGGCGAGCAGGTCTACAACGCCAACTGCGCGAGCTGCCACCAGCCGGGCGGCCAGGGCGTCCCCGGCGCCTTCCCGCCCTTGGTCGGCCACAGCCCCGACCTGTACAGGGCCGAGGGCGGCAGGACCTACCTGAGCCACGTCCTCCTCTACGGCCTACAGGGCGAGATCGAGGTCGAGGGCCAGCTCTACAACGGCGTCATGCCGGCTTGGCCGCAACTCTCCGACGAGGACATCGCCGCCGCCATCAACCACACGCTGACCGCCTGGGGCAACGACGTCCTGTTGCCCGAGGACTGGAACGACTACGAGCCGCAGGAGATCGCCGCCGAGCGCGACCTGGGCCTGAGCCCGCAGGACGTTCATGCGCAGCGGCAAGAACTGGTCATACCCGAGGCCGAAGAGGAGGCTGAGGCGGCTACCGAGCCCGTTGTCGAAGAACCCGTTGCCGAAGAGGAGGTCGAGGCACCCGAGGCACCTGCCGAGCCGGTGGGAAGGCTCGAGGCCGGCGTCCACACCCTGACCTTGAGCCCGGACGAGTTGCAGGGCAGCGACACCATCACCATCACCGTTCAAGACGCCGACGGCAACGTCTACAGCACGGCGCTCAGGGTGCGCGAAGGGCTGACGGGTATCGACGTGCGCACGGCTGAGGAGACGATCGCGGTGCCGGCGCCCACCGAGCCCGCGCTAGCCCCGGCGGTTCCCGCCCCGGCAGCGCCGATCCCCACTCCCGCACCCCCCACTCCCGCGGCTCCCACCGAGGCGGAGGCGCCTGCCGAGCCGGTGGGCGTCCTCGTTCCCGTCGATCCTCAGGTTGTGGAGGAGACTGCGGTGGAGGAGACTGCGGCGGACGTGCCCGAGACGCTCACGGTCATCCAGGATGCCGCCGTCATCTTCAGGCGGGCGCCGCCCGAACCAGGCGTCACCGCGCCCGTACGGGAGGCGGACCGCGTGCTCATGCGCAGCGCGCCTCCCGAAGTGCCCGAACCCGAAGGGACTCCTGAAGACGGGGATCCTGAAGACGGGGATCCTGAAGATAGGGAGGATGCCCCTCTGGGCGTCTTCCCCACGGTTCCCGCGCCAGAGACCGCCCCCGCGGACGCACCCGCCGCCGCGGCTCCAGTACCTACCCCAAGCGACCCCCTCCTGACCGACGATACGGGCGTCCTCGAGCCGGCGGAGGCAAGCGAACCCCCTCCAGCCGCCGATCTGGCCGCGGTGGGACTCAGCGCCGACGAGGCCCACAGCTTGCTCGCTCAGGGTCAACACCTCTACAGCGCGGCCTGCGTGCGCTGCCACCTGCCGGACGGCCAGGGCCGCGCCGGCATCGCTTCGCTGCGCGACAACCCGGTCGTGCAGGGTGAGGTGAGCACGCTGGCGGGGGTTCCCCACTCCGGTCATGGCGACATGCCCAGCCTCATCGTGCTCAGCGACCGCGAACTGGCCGCCGTCTTGAGCTACCTCCGCCAGGGCTTCGACAACGCCGCCGGCCTGGTCACCGAGGCGCAGGTCGCAGCCTTCAACCCTTGACGACATGATCTGGTCCTGGCACTTGGAACCCCCGCTCATCGCCGGCTTGCTGGCCACCGCCCTCGGCTACTTTGTGATGGTCGGCCCGCTGCGCGCCCATCACGCGCCCGCCAAGTCCTTCCCCAAAACCCACAGCCTCTACTTTGTCCTGGGCCTCGTCGCCCTCTATCTGGCCCTGGGGTCGCCGCTGGATCTGCTTGGCAGCACCTTTCTCTTCAGCGCCCACATGGCCCAGCACATGCTCCTCATCTACCTGGTGCCGCCGCTCTTGCTAAACGGCATTCCGCCCTGGCTGCTCTATCCGCTCCTGCGCGGCGTGCGCCTCTTCTGGCTGGCGCGCCTGCTCACCAAGCCGGTCATCGCCCTGGTCGTCTTCAACGTGGTCCTGGTCTTCTGGCACATGCCCGCCTTCTACGAAGCCACCCTGACCTCGAGGCTGGTCCACAACCTCGAGCACCTCTCCTTTCTCCTGGCCGGCATCCTCATGTGGTGGCCGCTCCTCAGCCCCACCCCGCAGCTGCGGCGCCTGCACCACGGCGGCCAGCTCATCTACATCTTCGGCCTGTCGGTGACGCAGTTGCCCATCGTCGGCTTCATCACCTTCTCGCCCAGCCTGCTCTATCCGAGCTACGCGCTGGCACCCCGGGTCTTCGACATCAGCCCGCTCGCCGACCAGCAGCTCGGCGGCGTGATCATGAGCCTCTGCGGCATGATCGTTCTGACCACCGTCTTTACCGTGGTGTTCTTTCGCTGGTATCAGGTCTCCGAAGCAAGGGCGCGCCTGCCCGCACGGCAGACGGCAAGGCAGGTCGAGGTCTGACCCCTGCAAAGAAACGCCCGCCGCCCGTCCGGCGAGCCCCGCCCAAGAGACCGGTATAATCAAGAGACCGGTATAATGAGGCCGATGACTGAGATCAAGGCTATCGCCTTTGACTGGGGCGGCATCTTTACCGAGGGCACCTTCGACGGGGGCGCGGTGCGCAACCTGGCGCGGGCGTTTGGGGTCAAGGAAGACGAGATCGCCAAGAGCTACTTTCCCCTGATGGAAGCCTTCGAGGTGGGCGCCTTTAGCATGGCGGCGTTTCACCAACGGTTTCTCGAGCGCTCCGGCCTGACCTTGCCCTTTGAAACCTTTAGAGCGACCTTTTTGGGGTCGGTGAGGGAGCGCGCGGCCATGTTCGAGGTCCTCGCCAGCATTCCTGAACATTACACCGTCGGCATGCTCTCCAACAACGTGCCCGTCCTCTGCGACGCGGTGCGGGGCGATCCGCGCTATAGCCGCATCGAGCACTTCGTCTTCTCCAACGAGATCGCCGTGCGCAAGCCCGACCCCAGGGCCTTTGCCGCCCTGAGCGCGGCGCTCGGCGTTCCACCCGAGGCGACGATCTTTGTGGACGACAACGTGGGCAACATCGAGGCCTGCCGGAAGCTGGGCTACAGGGGCATCCTGCTCGAGCACTTCAGGGGCTTCCGCCAAGCATGGGACGCCTGCCTGCCCGAGCTCGCGCTCGGCAGGCGCTAGCATGAAAGATTTAGCATGAAAGATTTAGCATGAACGACAAGGCATGAACGACAGCGCCATCAAACTCCTGCAGGGCTATATCTGGCATCCGCAAGAGGCGAGCATCGAGTTGGGCGATTACCTTCCCGAAACCCTCGGCGAGGACATCTATCTCATCTGGGACACCATCACCCCGCCCTTTACCTTTTTCGACGACGGCACCCTCGCCGCCAGCCAGCGCATCTACCAGTTCACCGTGGTCAAGCTGGACGTTCAGCAAGGCGACGACCCCAAGGCGATGCTGCCCTGGCTCGAGGAGCTTATCGGCCAGAGGCTCGAGGCGACGCCTGGGTCGGTCGGCTGGCAGATCTTCGGCGATCTCCGCAACCTGACCCCCATCGAGGACTAGCGCGTGAGCCCGTGGGCGCGCCAGCTGCTCATCGCCTGGCAGCTGCTCATGTGGAGCGGGCTCAGCGTCGGCCTGGGCGTCGCCATGCTGACCATCCCCGGCTTCTGGCGCGGCTTCGGCCTGCAAGCGGTCGTCTGGGGCGTCATCGACGGCGCCATCGCTCTCGTCGCCCAGCGCAGGCTGCGCCGCAGGCTGGCGGAGCTGAAAGACCCGCACGCGCCCGAAGTGCTCGAGGCGGAGAGCCGCAAGCTGCGCAGGCTGCTCCTTGGTAGTGCCGGACTGGACCTGCTCTACGTCGCGGTCGGCCTGCTGCTGGTCGTCACCCTGGGCCAAGACGACGCCTTCGCCAGGGGCAACGGCTGGGGCGTCACGGTGCAGGGCGGCTTCCTGCTGCTGTTCGACCTGGCCCACGGCCTCAGGCTGCGGCGCCAGCCGTCCTAGGCGCCGGCCGTCATAGCCGACGGCTGCCGTACAGTGTTGCCCTCTTCTCGGGGCGACCCAACTGCTCGAGCATGGCGCCCGCCAGGTTGGTTTCACATAAGGCTTTGTGAAAGATTGACGGCTGTTACCCTGTACTTATACGCTGTGATTATACCGTTGGTATAAAACCTGTGGTATAAAACCTGACAGCAGAAAGGGTCCAGCAGCATGGCAACCGTCAAAACCGCTATCTCACTCCGAGAATCGCTCTTTGAGCAGGCTGAGACTCTGGCCGCGGAGATGAAGGTCTCCCGCAGTCAGGTTTTTGCACTGGCGCTGGAAGCCTTTATCGAACGCCGGCAGAGCCAGAAGCTGCTCGAGCGCCTCGACGAAGCCTACCGCGACGAGGATCCGGTTGAAGAACGGCTCCGCCATCACATGCGCCGCCGGCACCAGCAGCTCGTAGAAGGCGAATGGTAGTCCGGCAGGGCGATGTCTTTTGGATCAGCCTCGCTGAACCCTCGGCTTCGGAACCCGGTTTCCGTCATCCCCACGTCGTCATTCAAAACAACGTCTTCAACCGGAGCCGCATCAACACGGTGGTGGTCTGCGCCCTGACCTCCAACCTAAAGCGCGCCACTGCGCCGGGAAACGTTCTGCTCGAGCCAAGGGAGGCCGGGCTTTCCAAGCGGAGCGTCGTCAACGTGTCGCACATCTTCACCGTGGACAAGGGGCAACTGGACGAAAGGATGGGCAGGCTTTCGGCCGAGCGCGTGCGCGAGGTTTTAGACGGCGTCAGGCTGCTCACGGAGCCGCGAGACGCTTGATCCCACCGAAGCGCTCAGAGGCTGATCCCGTGGTAAAACCGCCGCACGAACTGGGTAGTGGCGGGTGGAGCGGGGCGCGTGTCACAGCTCCTCGCTGTACTTGCCCAAGAGGCTGTCGAGCGCCTCGCGCAGGAGGCTGGCCTCGGTGCGGTTCAGGGCGTTGGAGAGCTTGGCGAGGCGCTCCAGGCCGGCTTTGGGATAGTAGTTGCTCTTTAAGGTCATCTTGGACTCGACGTAGATGGCGGTCCGCCCGCGCCCTTCGCTCTTGGCCCGGTAGAGGGCCTCGTCGGCGGCGCGAAAGAGTTCCTCCAAGGTCTTGGCGTGGGGCGGCCGGCCGGCGATGCCCACCGAGAGCGTCATCTTCCGGGGCAGGCTGGGCGAGGCTTCGCGCGAAGAGAAGTGGCCGCGGACCTCCTCGAGCAAGATGAGCGCGCTCTCGGCGGGCATGTCGGGCAGGGCCGCCGCGTACTCGTCGCCGCCGATGCGCGCGACGATGGCCTCAGCGGGCAGGCTGCGGGTGAGGATGCGCTCGACGCCCCGCAAAATCTCGTCGCCGACGGCCTGGCCGTGGGACTCGTTGACCTCCTGGAAGTGGTCGAGGTCGATGAGCGCCAGGCTGAGCGGCTGGTTCTCGGGCAGGGCGGCAAGATGCTCGTCGAACTCCGCCCGGTTGAGCAGCTTCAATTCGGTCATGTCTTCCTCCTCTATCGCAATACAGTATATATAGCTTACGTATATATGTCAATATATAGCTTAAAATGTATCCCTACGGCAAACGCCGTCACTGCCACAATAGCGTGCTGGATCCGCGTGTTCTTTCTCACGATGAGGGACACTATACGAGGGACGGCAAAAGAAGGACGGCAAAAGAAGGACGGCAAACGCAGAAGGGGCGCCAAGCATGAACAAGATTCTGGTAACGGGGGCGACGGGTTATATCGGCGGGCGGCTGGTGGCGCGGCTCTTGGAGAACGGGCGCGAGATCCGCTGTTTGGCCCGCGACAAGGAGCATCTCCAGGGCAAGGCCTGGGTGGAGCGTGTTGAGGTCGTTCAAGGCGACGTGCTCGAGCCCGCGACGCTGCCGGCGGCGCTCGAGGGCATAGATACCGCCTACTACTTGATTCACTCGATGGGCGCCTCGGCCAGGGGCTTCGAGGACCGCGACCGCCGCGCCGCCTTGAACTTTGCCCAAGCGGCGCGTGAGGCGGAGGTGAGGCACATCGTCTACCTGGGCGGGCTCGGCAACGAAGGGGAGATGTCGAGCCACCTCGAGTCTCGCCAGGAAACGGGCCGTAGCCTCGCCTCTACCGGGATTCCCACCACCGAGTTCCGCGCCGCCATCATCGTCGGCTCGGGCAGCCTGTCCTTTGAGATGATCCGCTACCTGACCGAGCGCCTGCCGGTCATGATCACTCCTAAATGGGTCGGCACCCGGGTCCAGCCCATCGCCGTGCGCGACGTGCTCTCCTATCTCGAGCACGCCATAGAGCGGCCACCCAAAGGCCACAAGGTCGTCGAGATCGGCGGGCCGGACGTGTTCAGCTACCGCGAGATGATGTTTGGCTACGCCGCCGCGCGCGGCCTGACGCGCACCATGATCCCGGTGCCGGTCCTATCGCCGCGCCTGTCGTCCTACTGGGTCAACCTGATCACGCCGATTCCCGCCTCGATCGCCCGGCCGCTCATCCGGGGTCTGGGCAGCGAGGTCGTCGTCCGCGACCCCGAGCCCGCCAGGGCCTATCCCGTTGCGCCCATTCCTTACGCGGCGGCCCTCAAGCTCGCCCTCGACCGGACCAGTCAGGGCGCGGTCGAGACGCTCTGGAGCGCGCCTCTTTCGGCGGTGCCCAGGGGCACGCCGCCGGGGGTCAAGCTGCAAGACACCGAGGGCATGCTGGTCGAGAAGCGCAGCTTGCAAACGGACGCCGAGCCGGAGGCGGTCTACCGCGTCGTCTTGGGCATCGGCGGCGCCCGCGGCTACTTCACCTTCAACTGGGCCTGGCGCCTGCGCGGCCTCCTGGATCTGCTCTGGGGCGGCGTCGGCATG
This sequence comes from Deinococcota bacterium, assembly GCA_030858465.1. NCBI lineage: Bacteria > Thermotogati > Deinococcota > Deinococcota bacterium. The sequence continues at coordinate 3,690 of JALZLY010000388.1, read as the reverse complement.
CGGCGCGGCCGCCGCGACCCCGATACGCTCCTGCCCGGCGACAGCGTGGACTTCTGGCGGGTCGAGAGCCTAGCGGAGAACCGTCACCTGCAACTCCGTGCCGAGATGAAGGTGCCCGGCCGGGCCTGGCTGCGCTTCGACCTGCGGCCCTGCGACGGCGGCGGCTCGGCGGTCGTGCAGACCGCCTTTTTCGAGCCCAAGGGCCTGTTTGGCTTTCTCTACTGGTGGGCGCTCTATCCCGTTCACCTCTTCCTCTTCTCGGCGATGATCCGCGCCATCGTCACCCGGGCCGAGGCGCTTGAAGCCAGGGCCGAGCGAGAGGACAGGTTGAAAACAGGCTCCGCTCGAGGCTAGCCTTCGCGGGCCCCGAGCCTGGTCTTCAGGATAAGGCGGCCAGCGTGTAGCTCAGCTCTGCCGCGCCAGCTCGAGCCCGGCCAGCCTCACCAAGGTGCCCTTGGCCTCCGAGTCCGGAAAGACGGCGAGGGCCGCCAGTGCCGCCTCCGCCTCCGCGGCGATGCGCGCCCGCGTGGCCGCGTCGGCGCCGCGCTCCTTGACCAGCGCGATCATCCTCTCGACATCGCAGGCTTGGCCGCAGCGCCGCAGGAGAAGCTCGCGCGCCTCTTCACTACCCTGCTCGAGCAACAGCAACACAGGATAGGTCGCCTTGCCCTCGCGCAGGTCGCCGCCGACCGGCTTGCCCAGCCTCTCGGGCTCGCCCAGCAGGTCCAAGTAGTCGTCCTGCATCTGAAAGGCGCGGCCGTAAGCAAAGCCAAAGGCGCGCAGCGCCTGCCTCTCCTCCTCCGGCGCGCCCGCCAGCATCGCCACGCCCTCCAGAGCCGCCACCATCAAGACCGCCGTCTTGCCCTCGATGATGCTCAGGTAGTTCGCTTCGGAGTAGCTGCCCAGGCTCGCCACCTCGAACTGCAAGACCTCGCCCTCGCAGATGCGCGTGGCCGTCTCGGACATGAGCATGGTGAAGCCGGCGTGGTCGAGCCGTGACAGCAGGTGCAAAACCCGCGCCAGCATGAAGTCGCCCGACATCACGCTGACCACGTTGCCGTAGCGCCGGAAGGCCGCCTCGTTGCCCCGGCGCACTCGAGCGTCGTCGATCAGATCGTCGTGAAGGAGCGAGGCCGAGTGCAGGAGCTCGACCGCCAAGGCCACCCGCATCACCTTCTCGGGCGCCGCCCCCAGCATCCGCCCGGCCAAAAAGCTGAGGCTCGGCCTGAGACGCTTGCCGCCCGCACGCACCAGGTCCTCGCCGATGGCCTCGATAAAGGTCACCGGCGACTTCAGCTCCGCCTCGAGCCGCGTTTCGAATTCCTTCAGTTCGGTTTCAACGAGCTTGAACAACGGTAGTCCCCACCGTCAAAGTATACGCGCTGACGTGGGCGCGGGCTGCAAGCCAAAGGAGCAACCCCTCGAGGGCTCGAGGGGCTTTCTAGTCACTCTAGTCACTCCAAAACTAACCAGCGACAACGGATTGTATGATGGTAATAGGACTGAGCACCTTGCTGAAGGGGCGGTTCAACGCATCCACACCTGTTAGGGTGATGATGGCGTATGAACCCTCTATTGAGCGCTGAGCAAAAAACATCGTGTAGCCCGTGTCCGGATCAAGGGGTACAAAGGACGAGCTCAAGGCGATCGGTCCGGTCTGAAACGATGCGCCGGGTGAGTTGACGGAGCAGTCACGGAAGACCTCCTCGCCCGTAAATAAATCATCACAGATAAGGCCGGGCGGTACGCGCATATTGAGGCTACCTGCGAAGCGCGCGTTCAGCGGAAACGGAACAGGCGTGCCGTCGCCGTAATAGTAATCCACCGTATAACCAGTGAGCGCCGCACCAATAGAACCTGGACGTGCGTTTGCACGCAAGATGGCTGACTCGACCTGGAGGTTGTATCGGACGGTAACATTGCCATCGTCGTCTTCCTCTTCGGTAACAGTGACCGTGTAGTTGATCTGCGTTGGCTGAATCTCCACGTCAATATCGGCCTGCTGGAGGACAGAAAAGCTTCCGCAGCCTGTAAGCAGCGCCAGCATTATAAATAGAAGCAGTCCCTCCCACGTCTTCACGCCAACTCCTCCTTGAGTTGAGGATTAAGGATATAAAACGACAGTCGCTTGAGCCCTGCCAAAAAATCCACCGGCTCGACGTGAACGTCCTTGGGTACGTCGATGACGGTGGGCGCGAAGTTGAGGATGCCCCTCACCCCCGCCGCCACCAGCGCGTCGGCGGCGCCCTGCGCGGCCTCCAGCGGCACCGTCACGAAGCCGATGTCGATGCCCTTTTCGCGGACTACCCTGGGCAGGTGCTCGGGCGAGAGCACCTCGAGGCCGGCGACGGACCCGCCGATCTTTTCGGGGTCGGTGTCGAAAAAGGCCTTGAGCTCGAAGTCGTAGGCGTCGAAGTTGGGGTAGTGGGCGATCGCCTGGCCCAAACGGCCCACGCCGACGATGGCCACGTTCCACTGGCGGTTGAGGCCCAGGATGCGGCGCAGCTCGCGGCGCAAGGTGAGGACGTTGTAGCCCGCGCCCCGGGTGCCGAAGCGGCCGAAATAGGCCAGGTCCTTGCGGACCTGGAAGGCCGAGACCTGAGCCTCGTCGGCGAGCAGTTCGGACGAGGTGCGGCTCACTCCCTGCGCCTCGAGCCCGCTCAAGATGCGCAGGTAGGTGACGAGCCTGCTGATGGTGGCGCTGGGAATCGAAGACATCAGCTCGGCATCAGTTGAGCGTCGCGGGTCCGGGCGTGTGCTCGACGCCCTGAGCATCGAGGCGAGAGCGCACGCTCTCGGCCTCCTCGGGGCTGAAGGGGCCGATCAGCAGACGGATGAGCCCGCCGTCGGTCGTGAGCGGCGTCACCTCATAGCCCATGGACTCGAGGAGCTCGCGTTGCGGCGCGGCGCTCTCGGTGGTGCGGTAGGCCCCGACCTGCATGTAGCGGCTGCCCCCCGCGGCAGGCGCCTGCGCGTCCGTTGTAGGGGTGGTGGCCTCGAGTTGAGTGGCCTCGGGTTCGGTGGTCTCGAGCTGGGTGGTCTCGGGTTGCGCGATCGTATCCGTCGCCTCCAGGGTCGAGACCGGCTCCGTCACGGGCGCAGCCGCCGTGGACGCGACCGTCGAGGCCGTTTCAGCCCCACCGCTCACCCGGTAGACTTCAGCCTCGCGCCCGGCGTCCCTGAACTGCTGGGCTAGGTCGCGGGTCTGCGCCTCATCGTCGAAGGGTCCGACCAGCACCATGTTGAGATCCTCCTGCGTGGCGATGAAGACGGGGTGGTCCTCCGCCCGCATTTCGGCCGCGAGCCGCTCGGCGTTGTCGCTGACCCTAAAGGTCCCGACCAGGATGCGCCAGGGCGCGCCCACGTCCACCACGGCCGTCTCCTCATCGGTCAGCGGCGCGCCCGTCTGTTCGGCTCCGGTGGGCGTCGTGGTGGTGAGCGCGGCCGAGGGGGGTGCCGGGGTGGGCACGGTCGTCGCGGGCTGCTGGGGCGGGTCGGCCAGGGCCGTCTCACCGTCGGTCGCAGTATCGTTGTCGGTCGCGACAGCCTCGGGGTCAAGCGGCGTCGCCACGGGTCCTTCCGGCGCGGGGTCGGCGCCTGCGCTCGGCGGCACCGGGATCACCACGTCGGCGCTGGGCGTCCCGGCCTGGTCTTCGCCCGGTACCTCTTCGCCCGGTGCCTCTTCGCCCG
>JALZLY010000387.1 GCA_030858465.1 Deinococcota bacterium | reverse complement strand
TCGTCCTGGCTGACCAGGCTTGTCGGTACGGGCCGCAGCCACTCGCGCAGGGCCAGCAACTCCTCGCTCGAGCAGGCCGCCGCGGCCTGACGGTAGGCTGGGTGGTCGCTGACGAGCGCGCGGCTGGGCTGATGGTCAATGACCATCAGCTCGTCGAAAGGCCCGAGGGTGACAAAAGGTGACGAGCTTCCCTCCCCCAAGGGCGAGACGAGCTCGAACGCCTCTTCGCTGTCGATACCGAGGTGCAGGCCGACGCCGCTGCGGTCGTCGCCCGTCGTCTCGATAAGCAGGAGGTTGTCTCCGGCGGTCAGCTCGAGCGTCAGATAGCGCTCGGGGTCGGTTCCCGTCCAGCGCGTGGGGTCGATGGGCGCACCGTTCACGAAACACGCGCCGCAGACGCTGGTGGTCGCCAAGGCTGAGCCGAGCGTCAGGCGGGCGCTTTGCGGCAGCCTCAAGACGGTGGCGAGATAACCCGCGTAGCGCACGGCGTTGCTGTGGTTGACGCTGTCGGGCATCATCTGCGCGCAGATGTCGATGGTGGCGGTGGTGGCGAGCGGCTTGACCGCGCGGAGCGAGACGACGCGCGACGGGTAGAGGGGTTCTTCGCTCAGATGCGGGATGTCGCGCGGGGTGAGCTCGGTCCAGGGCGGGGTGCCGACCGGCCCTACGGCCTCAGCCCGCGCCCACGCGCTGTCGTCATAGTCCGGCCCCTGCCAGGCGTCGTCCCAAAGGCGGGCGTCTACGCGCTCGGCGAAGCCGAGTTGCACCGACATGCGCGGGCTTCTGGGGTCGTGGCCGGCGTGCAGCGCGCTCTTCCAGCTCGAGTCGGTGACGACGGTCGTCACCTTGGCCGCGTGCGTCAGCTCGAGCTGCGCCAGAAGCCCGCCCCGGCCGCGGAGGTACTGGAAGCTCGAGACGCCGTAGTGCATGACCAAGACCGCCAGGACGTTGGCCCTGCCGGGTTTGAGAAGGTGGCCGACCTCGTAAAGGTCGAAGCTCTGGAGGAAGGGCCAGGAACGTGCCGGGCCGCGCCCTAGGCGCACACCGTTCAGGTAGAGGACGTAGCGCGAGTCGGCGGTGATAGCGAGTCGCGCCCCGTCCCAGCCCAGCGGCGCCTCGAACGCCCTGCGGAAGCAGCGCCAGGCGTTGCGCGGGCTCGCCTCGCCGTCCGCCCAGATCCACTGTGCTCGCCAGTCCATCACCTGGTCCATCGCCTAGTCCATCACCTAATCCATAGCCTGGTCGAGAGGCGGCGGCGCGTAGTCCGCCTCCAGCCGCGCCCACTGCTCGAGCAGCCTGTCCGCGTCCCTCTCGCGCCCTTCGCCGCGAAGGCGCTCCAGATAGGCTGCGGGCGCGCCGATGATGGCGGGCGCCTCGCCCTGGATATCGCGCATGGGGTCGGGCAGGCCGGTCGCGGCGACGTTCTCCCGCTCCCAGCTCACGAGCAACGCGTCCATCACTGCGACCTGCTCGGGCAGCCCCTCGGCGAGGTCGTTCGTCAGATAGGGGTCGGCGCTCAGGTCGAAGAGCATCCGCGGCGGGTAGAGGTAGTAGCTCGGATGGTAGGAGCGCACGAGGAGCCAGCGCCCGTCATAGACCGCGCGCTGGCGGGTGTGGAGGCCGTGCGAAAAGACGAGGTGGTCCCTGGGCTGGGCGAGGTCGCCGCCCTTCAGAAGCGGCAGGAAGCTGCGCCCGGCCCAGCCGGCGGGAGGCTCGAGGCCGAGCGCCTCTGAGACCGTGGGCGCGAGGTCGATATTGAGCAGCAGCTCGTCGCGGACCCGGCCCGCCGCGCCGTCGGTGACGCCCGGCCAGCGGACGATGAGGGGCACGCGGTTGGTCGCGGGGGTGGCGGCGCCGTGCTCCATGTACTGGCCGAGCTCGCCAAAGGCCTCACCGTGGTCGGCGGAAATGATGACGGCCGTCTCGCTCAGGACGCCCTGAGCCTCGAGCACGTCGAACACTCGCGCCAGATGCTCGTCGAGGTAACGGATCGCGCCGTCGTAGCCGTTCACCAGGTGCTCGAAGTCGGCGCGGTTGCCCACCCTGTCGGGCATGGTCGGCACACGGCTCCTGCCGAAGCCCTCGTGCGGGTTGTCCGCCCACAGCGTCCTGGGGGTGCGGATGCCGACGAGCGCTTGCTGCGCTTTGATGGTGGCCGCGTCGGGCCAGGCGGGCGCGGGGTGTTCGGCCATCTTGTGCATGTACTCGAGCGGTTCGGTGTAGAGCGTGTGCGGGTCCCAGTAGTTGAGGTGCAAGAACCAGCCGTCCTCGCCCGCAAAGCGCTCGAGCCAGGGCAGCACGGCGGCGTTGACCTCAATGGCGTCCTCGTTGCCGCCCTTCAAGCTAGCCAGATGGAACTCCCTGAAGCCGAAGTGAAACCAGCCCGCGTAGTGGCGGTCGGCGAAGCTCGAGAACGAAATTGTGCGCATGCCCGCGTGCAGCAGATGGTGCATGAAAAAGGGCGCGTCGCCGTAGCGCTGAGCGTTACCGTAGCGCATGGTGCTGCCTTTGGGCGTGTTCTCGTGCGCGACGACACCGTTTTGGATGCCGGGGCGGGCGCTCATGAGGGCCGCGCGCGAGGGCACGCAGGGGCTGTCCGAGGCGAAGAAGTTGGTGAAGCGGACGCTCTCCTTGGCAATAGTGTCCATCATCGGCGAGGTGGGGCGGGCGTAGCCGTAGCAGCCCAGGTGATCGGGCCGCAGCGAGTCGATGTCGATATAGAGAATGCGCAAGCTCAGGCCTCCTTGGGTGAGACGGCGTCAGGACTTTTTTCCTTGGTGCCTGGAGGCACAAGAACGGGTCCCTCGAGCAGCGGGTCGCTGGTGTCCTTCATCCAGCGCTCGAGCCTCCCCCGCATCTCGGCAAGCACCGCCCCGTGCGCCACGTCGAGGGCCAGGTTTTCCCCTTCCTGCGGGTCAAAGACGAGGTCGAAGAGCCCCTCGAAGGGCCGCTCGCGCCCTTGCCAGCCGTGCCCCAACCATTCGTCCTTAGCAAGGCTGTCGTCGGTGTTGGACAGGACCGGGTGAACGCGCTCGCCGAAGCGGCGGATGTACTTGTAGCGCTTCGTCCGCACCGCCCGCTGCGGGTCGTAGGCGACGTGGTGGGTGACTTCCCCGAAAACCGCGTCGTTCACGTCCTCCGTTTCGCCGCGGATGAGGGGCATCAGCGACCTGCCCTGAAGCCATGACGGCGGCGGAAGCTCGAGCAGGTCGCAGAGCGTCGGGAAGAGGTCGATTTGCGAGACCAGCGCGTCCGAGACTTTGCCGCCGGAAAAGCCGCCGGGGCCGCGCATCATCAGCATCACGCCTAGGCCGTGGTCGCTCAAGCTGCTCTTCATGCCGGGCAGGGGCAGGCCGTGGTCGGTCGTGCAGACGACCAGGGTATTGTCGGCCTGGCCGCTGCGCTCAAGCGCCGCCAGCACCTCCCCCATGCCGCGGTCCAACGCCTGAGCGGCCATCCGGTAATCCGCCATGTCCCGGCGGGTGCGGGGCGTGTCGGGCAGAGGCGCGGGCGGGGCGGCATAGCGCGGGTCGCCCCCCTCGTAGCCAAAGGCGGTGGGGCCGGGCAGCAGGTGCGTCTCGACGAAGCCGACCGACAGGAAGAAGGGCTGGTCGTGAGGGCGCTCGAGAAAGGCCACCGCCGCGGGCGCGACGTGCTCGGCCTTGGCGCTCTGGGTGGGCAGGAGTTCGCGGTAGCCGATGCGCGCGGCGCCGCCCGGCTCCGGCGCGACGTGCTGGACGCCGACCAGGGCCGAGGTGTAGCCCGCCGCGTGCAGGGTGTGAATGAGGTGCTGGCGGTAGTCGTTTAAGAGCCAGCCGCGGTGGGTGAGGCCCATCATGCCGCTGCTGTGCGCGCTCTGCCCGGTGAGCAGCGCCGCGCGGCTCGGCGAGCAGGTCGGCGCGGCGCAGTAGGCCTGGCGGAAGAGGATACCCTCCTCGGCGAGGTGCTGGAGGTTGGGCGTGGCTACCGCGTGGCCGTAGGGCTCGATAGAGCGGCCGGTGTCGTGCGAGTGGAGGTAGAGGATGTTGGGCCTTTTAGGCATCGGCGGAGACTCCTTCCCTTGCGGGCGGCGTGGTGGCCGCGGCGCCGTACACCCTTTCGCCCAGGACCGCGACGGCGGCCGACGACCAGCCGTGGTGCGGCGGGGTGGGGTAGCGCTCGAGCGGCACTTCCGTCCCGCCCGTCACCACGTTGTACTTCTCCCAGAGCTTGCCGGTCTTGGCGTATTCGCCCAGCATCAGGTTGAGGAAGGCCCCGGCAATCCGCCGGGCATCTTCTTGATAGCCGTAGGCGCTGAGGCCGTCGGTGACGACGATGTGCATGGGCGGCCAGCCCGCCGGGCACTGCCACTGGAGGTGCTCGAACTCGGGATGCGGGCTCGAGTAGGCTCGGTCGGTGAAGGCCAGACCGCCGGGGTGCTCGAAGCGCCCCAACTGAAGGGCGAGCCGCTCGGCCTGAGCGGGGGTGGCGACCCCGGCCCAGAGCGTCCAGTAGGCGCAGAGCGAGCGGACGGGCAAGCGCTCGCCGCGCAGGTAGTCGTACTCGAAGAAAAACCCCTCGTCCTCGTCCCAGCAGAGGGCACGGATGCGCTCTGCCCGAAGCTCGGCTTCCTCGAGCCAGCCTTCGGCCTCCTCGCGGCGGCCCAAGGTCTCGGCCAGCCAGGCCAGCACCCGCCCGTAGCGTACCAGCGCGCAGTTGACGATGAGGGGAACGCAGCCCCGCGCGTCGCCGCCGTAGAGCGCGCAGAAGTCGAGGCCCGTTTCGGCCTCGCTCGCCAGCTCCGCCCGCAAATTGGGGTCGCCGAGGTCGCGGGCCGTCGCCAGGCCGGTCGGCGTCCGGTGGTGCGCGGCGTTCCAGTAGCCCTCGTACTCGAGCCTGAGCAGCGGATACGCCTGCATGAGCAGGCCGGGGTCGTCCTGGTGTTGCGCGTAGTGCCACACGCTGTCGGCCAGGAGCGGTGTCTGCGAGCGGCTGAGGTAGTAGGAGCGGTTGCCGTTTAGGACCATGCCGTAGCGCGCAATCATAAACAGGTGGTTGAGAATATGGTTCCTGACCAACTCAAAGCGACCGTGAAGGAGCAGGCCGCGGTTGATAAAATAGCTGTCCCAGCCGTACATTTCAGGAAATACGGTCTCGCTTCCGCCGGCGGTACTGTAGGGATGGGGCAGAAAGAACAGCGTACCCTCTTCGTCGGCGCGGACGTCCTCTTCTT
>JALZLY010000386.1 GCA_030858465.1 Deinococcota bacterium | reverse complement strand
AGCGTGGTCTACAACCTCTACGGCATCGAGAGTGGCGAGCGCCTCTTCATCCGGGTCAACCTGGACGACGGCGAGACCCTGCCGACCATCACCGGCCTCTGGAAGGGGGCGTCCTTTATGGAGCGTGAGGTCTACGACATGTTCGGCCTCGAGTTCGACGGCCACCCCGACCTGCGCAAGCTGCTCACGCCCGAGGACCTGGACGGCCACCCGCACCGCAAGGATTTTCCCATCGGCGAGACGCCGACGCTCTTCAACGAGGGCCGCTTTTTGGACCCAGCCTCGTTCCGCGCCGGCCTGACCGGTCGGGATTCGGGTCTCACGGGCTGGCGCGGCGGCACCCGCAAGGGGATCAAGGGTGGCTAAAGACGACAAGAAGCCCGACCAGGCGTCCGGCAGAGAGCCCGGCGAGAAGAGGGTCGAAACGGTCCAGGTCGCGCCGGGCATCACCGAGCAGCAGGAGGTCCGCCACGGCGACTTCCAGACGAAATACATGCGCCTCAACGTGGGGCCGCAGCACCCGTCGACCCACGGCGTCCTCAGGCTGGTGGTGGACTTAGACGGCGAGCGCATCCGCAAGATCGTGCCGCAGATCGGCTACCTCCACACCGGCTTCGAAAAGACCATGGAGAACCGCACCTATCAGCAGTGCGTCACCTACTCCAACCGCATGGACTATCTCCACGCCTTTGGGCACGACCTGGCCTATGTGCTCGCGGTCGAGAAGCTTTTGGGCGCCCAGATCCCACCCCGCGCCCAGGGGATACGGGTGCTGCTCACCGAGCTCAACCGTATCGCCAGCCACCTCGTCTTTTTGGGCACGGGCATCCTCGACATGGGCGCCCTGACGCTGCTCTTCTACACCTTCCGCGAGCGCGAGACCATCTTGGACCTCTTCGAGATGGTCTGCGGCGTGCGCATGAACTACGGCTACTTTCGCGTCGGCGGGCTGTCGCACGACATCCCCGAGGACTTCGTGCCGGCCACGCGCAAGTTCATCGAAGCGTTTCCCAGGATGCTCGAGCAGTACGCCACCATGTTCGCTCGCAACCCGATCTTTTTGGGCCGCACCCAGGGCATCGGCGTGCTCAGCGCAGCGACGGCGCTCGACTACGGCCTCACCGGGCCGTCCCTGCGGGCCAGCGGCGTGAACCTCGACTTCCGCAAGGCGCAGCCCTATAGCGGCTACGAAGGGTATGACTTCGGGGTGCCGCTCGCTAGTGCGGGCGACGCCTACGCCCGCTTCATGGTGCGCTTCGAGGAGATGACCGAGAGCCTGAGGATCGCCGAGCAGGCGCTGGACAGGCTCGAGCCCGGCCCCGTGCGCGACCCCAACCGCCAGATCAGCCTGCCGCCCAGGAGCGAGCTCGAGAACTCGATGGAAGCCGTTATCTTCCACTTCAAGCTGGTCACCGAGGGCTTTCACCCGCCGCGCGGCGAGGTCTACGTAGCGACCGAGAGCGCGCGCGGCGAGCTCGGCTACTATCTCGTCAGTGACGGCGGCTCGATGCCCTACCGGGTCAAGGTGAGAGTTCCCAGCCTGATCAACCTGCAGGCGCTCGAGCCGGCCTCTTTGGACGGCCTCTTCGCCGATATGGTCGTCAACATCGCCTCCCTGGACCCGGTCATGGGGGACGTGGACAAGTGAGGGCGCGCCAGGGTTCGCTCTTTAGCCAGGGTTCGCTCTTTAGAAAGCTAATGGAACATGATTGAACTGGACACGATAAGACCTTTTTTCGCGGACAAGCAGGAGCTCCTGGGCGAGATCCTCGGCCGCTACCCCGACTACGGCCGCCGCAGCGCCTTGATGCCCCTCTTCTGGGAGGTGCAGCGCGCCGAGCGGCACATTTCCGAGGCGCGCCTAGAAGAGATCGCCGCCATCGTTGGCGTGACGCCGACCGAAGCCAAGGGCGTGATGAGCTTCTACTCGACCTACCACGAGCAGCCGGTAGGCGAGTTCCACCTGCAAGTCTGCGCGACGCTGTCTTGCGCGCTGGCCGGTTCGGACGAGATGTACGACTTTCTCGTCGACGAACTCGGCGTCGTCAACGGCGAGACCGATAGGGAAGGCCGCTTCAGCCTGCAAAAGGTCGAGTGCCTGGGCTCCTGCGGCACCGCGCCGGTTCTGCAGGTGGGTGACAGCTTTTACGAGCGCGTGACGCGGTCGCGCTGCCGGGCGCTCCTGGACGCCATGCGAAGGGGCAAGAGGCCGGAGCCCTGGCTCGAGCGCGGAGGGGACAACGAATGAGCGATGCTGGAACGAGTGGGGCCGTCGCGGACAAACCCAAACCTATCGTCAGCCGGAGCGACCCGCGCTTCGAGGTGACGCTCTACGCCCACGTCGGCGTGGAAGGCGCCTGGACGCTTGACTACTACCTTTCGCACGGCGGCTACGAGGCGGCCAGGAAGGCGCTCACCGCCATGGAGCCCAAGGACGTGGTCGAGGAGGTGAAGAGCTCGGGCCTGCGCGGCCGCGGCGGCGCGGGCTTTCCCACCGGCGTCAAGTGGTCGTTCATGCCGCCCGTCGACGGCCGCCAGCGCTTTATCGTCTGCAACGCCGACGAGTCCGAGCCGGGCTCGTTCAAGGACCGCTACTTCATGGAGGACGACCCGCACCAGCTCTTGGAGGGCATGGTCATCGGCGGCTACGCCATCGGCGCGACCAAGGGCGTGCTCTACGTCCGCGGCGAGTACTACCACGCCTACGAGCGGCTCAAGGCGGCCATCGACGAGGCTAGGAAGGCGGGCTACCTGGGCAAGGGCCTGTTCGGCTCGAGCTTCGACTTCGACATCATCTTGCACCGCGGCGCCGGCGCCTACATCTGCGGCGAGGAGACCTCGCTGATGAACTCGTTTGAGGGTCTGCGGGCCAGTCCGCGCCTCAAGCCGCCCTTCCCGGCGCAGGCGGGCGTCTACGGCCTGCCCACCACCATCAACAACGTCGAGAGCTTCACCAGCGCGGTGCATATCATCGCGCGGGGCGCGGCCTGGTACGCCTCGATGGGCACCGACGACTCCAAGGGCACCAAGCTCTACCAGCTGAGCGGGCCCGCGCATAAGCCCGGCGTCTTCGAGCTGCCGATGGGCGCGACCTTTCGCGAGCTCATCTACGACTTAGGCGGCGGCCCCGTGGGGGAGATCAAGGCCTTTATCCCCGGCGGCTCGTCGACGCCGATGCTGCCCTTCGACGATGAGCACCTGGACACGCCCATGGACTACGGCCAGCTCGCCAAGAAGGGCTCGATGCTGGGCACCGGCGGGGTTATCTTGATCCCCAAGGAAAAGTGTATCGTCGACGCCACCTGGAACCTGGTGCGCTTCTACGCCCACGAGTCCTGCGGCAAATGCACGCCCTGCCGCGAGGGCATCAGCGGCTGGATGGTCAAGATGTACGCCAAGCTGGTGCGCGGCTACGGCCAAAGGGGCGACCTGGAACTGATCGAGAACATGTCGCAAAACATCAAGGGCAAGGCCTTCTGCCCGCTGGCCGACGCCTGCTTAAGCCCGGTGCAGTCGAGCATCAAGCTCTTTCGCGAGGAGTACGAGCACCTCATCGCGCACGGCGCGCCGATGTACGCGAAGACGAGTTGGTGGACGGAATGAAAATTAAAGTCAACGACGTAGAACTCGAGCTCTCTCCCAATACCTCCGCCCTCGACGCGGTCTTCGCGGCGGGCTACGACGTGCCCTACTTCTGCTCGCAGGAGTACATGTCGCCCATCGGCGCCTGCCGCATGTGCCTGGCCAAGGTCGGTGCGCCGCGCAAGGACAAGGACGGCGAGTGGATCAGGGACGAGGCGACGGGCGAGCCCAAGATCTTCACCTTTCCCAACCTGATGGCGACCTGCACCACGGCCGTCATGGAGGGCATGGTCGTCGACACCCTCTCTCGTGAAGTAAAAGACGCCCAGGCGGGGATGATCGAGTTCACGCTTCTAAACCACCCCCTCGACTGCCCGACCTGCGACAAGGGCGGCGCCTGCGAACTGCAGGATCGCTCCTACGAGTACGGCACCGGCGAGTCGCGCTTTGTCTTCGACAAGCGCCACCAGCAGAAGTACCACGCCCTCTCGGCGGTGATCACCTTGGACCGCGAGCGCTGCATCCACTGCAAGCGCTGCGTGCGCTACTTCGAGGAGATCCCCGGCGACGAGGTCTTAGACTTCATCGAGCGCGGCGTGCACACCTATATCGGCTCGGCCCAGGAGGGGCTGCCCAGCAACTTCACCGGCAACATCACCGACATGTGCCCGGTCGGCGCGCTCCTAGACACCACCTCCCGCTTCCGGGGCCGCAACTGGGAATACCACCACACGCGCTCGACCTGCCTGGACTGCCCCGTCGGCTGCGCGGTCACCATCGACGCGCGCACCGGTCGCATCGAGCGCATCAAGGCCGCGCGCAACACCGAGGTCAACTTGGACTGGCTCTGCGACGGCGGGCGCTTCGGCCACGAGTACGCCGCCGCGGACGACCGTCTGAGGACACCGCTGCTCAGGGAGAACGGCGAACTGGTCCCCGTCACCTGGGCAGAGGCCACCGCCTACATCAAGGACAAGCTGGCGAACGTCGCCGGGGAGGATGTGGGCATCGTTCTGAGAGCGGATAGCACGCTCGAGGAGGGCGTAGCCGCGCAGTCCCTGGCGGAATTTTTGGGCACGAGCGGGCTCGACCACTCTCCCCGCCCGGCGGCCTCGGTCATCCCTCAGGGTGAGCGGGCGACCTTGACCGACCTGGCCACCAGCGACGCCATTATGGTCCTCGGCGACGTGACCGAGGAGGCGCCCATCGCCGACATCCGCATCAAGGACGCCATGAAGGGCGTGGCGCCGCCCGAGCTGCTGCCCCACGGCGTGCCGCTCGCGGACCTGCGCCTCAAGGAGCGCATGCCCAGAGAGCGCGAGCTTCTCACCGTCTTGAACCCCTATCCCTGTGACCTGATGGGGCATGCCGGCCGCGCCGCCGTCTATCCGGCGGGCGGCGAGGCGGCACTCGCGCAAAGCCTGCTCGCCGCCTCAGGCGGCGAGCAGGTCGAGGACGCCGAGAGCAAGACCGGCTTGAGCCAAGAGGCGCTTGCCGCCGCCGTGGGGAGGCTGAAGGAGGCTAAGAACGCCGTCATCGTCTACGGCGCCTTTATGTTGAGCTCGCGCGAGGCTTGCGCTGCGGTAGCGGCCCTCGCCCAGAGGACGGGCGCCAAGCTCATGGCGCTGGGACCGATGGCGAACGCCTACGGCCTGCAAGCCATCGGCATCCTGCCCGGCAAGGCCGGCCTCTCGTACCGCGACATGCTCAGCGGCAGCGCCAAGGCGCTCATCCTCTCCGGTCTCGACCCGGCGCAAGACGCTTCGCTGAGAGAAGGCCTCGCCGACCCCGACCTGCCGGGCCTCGAGCTCCTGGTCGTCCACGACGCCTTTCTCACCGAGACGGCCAAGCTCGCCCACGTCGTCTTGCCGGCCAAGACGGGCTACGAAAAGGAGGGCACGACCGTCAACTTGGAGGGCCGCTTCCTGAGGACCCAGCCCGCGCCGGTAGACGCCGGGACGAGCGAGGACTTCATGGGCGTGGTCAAGTGGCTGGGCGAGGCGCTCGGCCGGCGCATGGACGGCCGCAGCGTCAGGAGCGCCCACCGCAAGCTCAAAAAGACCCTGGGCGTAGACCTGTCCGAGCTGCCGCCCGAAGGGGCCTTTGTCAAGGTCGAAGCTGTCAAGGTCGAAGCTGTCGAGGTCAAGGCCGCGAAGCCGCCCAGGCGCGGCAAGGGCAAGAGGAGTTCGGGCAACCTCCTGTTGGTGCCAAAGATGGCCCGCCCCGAGAGGCTGGGGCGCAACCCGCACCTGCGCGCGGTCTACGGCGACCCGGCGCTGGTCCTGCACCCCAAGGACGCGCGCGCGCACGAGCTCGCGGACGGTGACGGCGTCAGGGTGAGCGTGACAGGCTTCGAGCGCCTGGCGAGGGTGCGGCTCGACGCTGGCCAGCCCGAGGGCCTGATGCTCCTTCCCGCCCTGCCCGACCAGCCCGCGGGGATGTGCGAGATCGACCTGGCGGGCGACCTCGTGCGCATCGAGCCCCTGCCCCCGCCCCCGCTGCCTCAAGAGGACCTGCCCGACAGCCGCCTGCTGAGCGGCACAGGCGTGAGCGGAGCGGGAAAGTAATGCTCGTCGAAGGCTCGCTCCTCGTCACCTTCATCAAGGGGCTGCTGCTCTGCACCGTGCTCCTGGGCTCCTTTGCCTACATGACCCTGGTCGAGCGCCGCCTGCTGGCGCGCATGCAGCACCGCCTGGGGCCCAACCGCACCGGGCCGCTGGGCCTGCTTCAGCCCATCGCCGACGCCATCAAGTCGATCTTCAAGGAGGACATCACCCTCACCGGGGCCGACAAGGTGGTCTTCTTGCTGGCGCCCTTTGTCTCGATCACCTTCGCGCTGTCGGCCTTTGCCGCCATTCCCGCCGGGCCGGCCGGCAGCCTTTTCGGTTATAACCCCTGGATCGTCGACTTGGACATCGGCCTGCTCTTCATCCTGGCGGCGACCAGCATCGGGGTCTACGGCATCTTCCTGGCGGGCTGGGCCAGCAACTCTAAGTACGCGCTCCTGGGCGGCCTGCGCTCGTCGGCGCAGCTCATCTCCTACGAGCTCGGCCTGGCCCTTTCGGTCCTCGGCCTGATCATGCTGACGGGCACCTTGAACCTGCGCGAGATTGTCGACTGGCAGGCGGGGAGCGCCATTCTCCTGATCCTGCAGCCGGTCGCCTTTGTGACCTTCGTCATCTCGGCCATCGCCGAGGTGAACCGCACGCCCTTCGACCTGCCCGAGGCCGAGCAGGAGATCGTGGCTGGTTACATGACCGAGTACTCGTCGCTCAAGTGGGCGCTTTTCCAGATGGCCGAGTACGTCAACATGATGACCGCGGCGGCCTTTATCTCGACGCTCTTCCTGGGCGGTTGGCGCGGTCCGGCCTTTATGAACGCCCTCATCCCCGGCATGGCCGAGTGGCCGATAGTCTGGCTGGTCCTCAAGATGGCGCTGTTCATGTTCTTGTTCATCTGGCTGCGCGGCAGCCTACCTAGGTTCCGCTACGACCAGCTCATGCGCTTCGGCTGGATCTGGCTCTTCGAGATCGCGCTCCTGAGCGCGCTCCTCACGGCGGTGGTGGTAGCTTTTGTTCTTTAAGAAGTTTAAAAGTTCAAAGGTTGAAAGGTTAGCAGGTTCTTTAACTTGCCAACCTTCAAACCTTCAAACTTTCCAACCGAACCTGTATATTGGAGGTACATCATGAGCGTGTTGGATATCGCCAAGGGCATGGGGGTCACGCTCGGGCACCTCTTCAAGAAGCCCGTGACCGTGGCCTATCCCGAACAGCCCGCCGACATCAAACCGCGCTTTCGGGGGCGGCACCATCTCCTGCGTCACCCCAGCAGCGGCCTGGAAAAGTGCATCGGCTGCTCGCTCTGCGCGGCGGCTTGTCCGGCCTACGCGATTTATGTCGAGGCGGCCGAGAACGACCCGGAGAATCCGACCTCGGCGGGTGAGCGCTACGCGAGCATTTACGAAATCAATATGCTGCGCTGCATCTTCTGCGGTTTCTGCGAGGAGGCGTGCCCGACCGGCGCGGTCGTGCTCGGACACGAATTCGAACTCGCCGACTTTAAATAC
>JALZLY010000385.1 GCA_030858465.1 Deinococcota bacterium | reverse complement strand
TCTCGACGACGCGGCCTCTGGGCACGCCGCCGACGCCGAGGGCCAAATCCACCGACATCGAGCCGGTGGAGATGACGCCCTGGTCGAGGATGCCGCTGTCGGTGCCCAAGCGCATGATGGCGCCCTTGCCGAACTGCTTTTCGATCTGGTGCATGGTCGTGTCGAGGGCTTTTCTTCGTTGTTCGTCCATAGCTCTAAGGCCTCCGTGTAAAGTCATGCAGGTGTCGTATGGGCTCGAGGGCTCGGAAACAGACTTCGGAAACAGCCTAGAGTACGGACCACAAGAGCGCGAGCGCCGCGAAGGTGGCTCTCTCTCTAATCATGTCCCGGCTCAGCGCGGGCAGGTGCAGGGTCTTCACGCGGTGACCCTCGGGGGAGGCCACGGCCAGGTGAACCTGACCGACCTCTTTGCCTTCACTGCTCTTGGGTCCCGCCACCCCGGTGGTGGCGAGCCCGTAATCGGCTCCTAGCTGCCGAGCACTCGCTTCCGCCATCGCCAGCGCAGCCTCTTCCGAGATGCTGCCGGACGCCTCGAGCACGCGCTCGCTGACGCCGAAAGCCCTCTTCGCCTGCGCCGTGTATGCTACCACGCCGCCCGCATAGACCGCTGACGCGCCCGGCACCGAAGAGAGCTCGGCGCCCACGCTTCCGCCCGTCAGGGACTCCATGGTGGCGACGGTCCTCTGGGCGGCCGCCAGCTTGTGGCGGATGACCTCGGGCAGCGTGTCCTCGTTCTCTCCCCAGACGTGCCCCGCCAGGGCCTCGCGCACCCTCGCCACGACGGGCCCGGCCAGCACCCTGGCCGCCTCCGTCGTCTCGGCCTTGGCGGCGACGCGGAGGTGGACGCCATCGCGCTTGGCGTAAGTAGCGGCGCTCGGGTTGGCGCCCAGGGTGAGCTCGCCCAGCCTTTCGGCGAGCAGCGACTCACCTAAGCCGTAGGTCTTGAAGAGGTGGATGAACAGCGCCGACTTGGCGATGGGCAGCCGCGGCCGCACCTCGTTCAGCCACATCGGCACAAGCTCCTTGGGTGGACCCGGCAGGGCCACGAGGATCCGCTCCTTGCCCGCCATCCTTTTGCGGACGTACCAGCCGGGCGCGGTGCCGTTGGGATTGGCGAGGCTCTCGGCGGAGGGGATAAGCCAGGCCTGCTTGAGGTTCTTTTCGGGCATGGCCCGGCTGAACCTGGTGAAGAGCCTGCGCAGCTGGGCCTCGAGCGCCGGCTCTACCGCCGGCGTCTCGCCGAGCACCCGGGCGACGGCCTCGCGGGTGAGGTCGTCGTCGGTGGGACCCAAACCGCCACAGAGCACGACCAGGTCGCTGCGGGCGAGGGCCTGCTCGAGGGTGCGCGTGAGCCTCTCCAGGTTGTCGCCTACGCGCAGCGACCAGTAGACGTCGGCGCCCAACTGCGCCAGGTCTTGGGCGAGCCAGGCGCTGTTGGTGTCGATAATTTCGCCGAGGAGAAGTTCGGTGCCGACGCTGATCAGTTCCGCTTGCATCTTGCCTCCTTGAGGCGGGGGTTGGGAAGGGGCTGGTAGCTGAAGGCTGGACCAAAGGTCAGCCCGGTCTCCAGATGGCCTCGAAATTGGATGAAGGACAGGGCTTCCTCTGCCAGGCTGTGGGCGCTAGAGGAGGGGCGAGCGAAGGCTGGCTTGTAAGAGTTCGGTAACATGGCTTACACTAAACTACCATCATGTTCAGCCCCAGGCTGAACGGCGAATGAGACCAAAGACATCTCCTCATTCCATCTCCTCTCCCCAGAACCCTGCGTCCCCCCCCACGCAGGGTTCGCTTTTGGGTCGTTGGGTACAGCAGGGTCGGGTATAGCAGGGTCGAGCTTTGACGTCGAATTTGACGTTCTCGTTGACCTCAGAAAGTTGTTATCCTCGCCAGACTGGACTCCCTTTGTCTCCGGCAGGAGCCGGAACACCTCTCCTATTTTCGTTACCGGCCTGACCCGCGATCCCCCGTGGGGTTAGGCCTTGGGTCGAGGACGCTGCAAGGGGGCCCACAGAAAAGCGTCATGGGGAGTGCTAGAGTACGGCTAGCACACCTGCTCCACGGGGCAAGAGGGAGACTGCATGAAGGCAAGCACCTTAGGGGATCTGCGCCAGACGCCCTGGCAGGCCAAGGCCGGGCGCAGCATCAAACAGGAACTCCGCGACAATCTGATCTGCAGGCTGAAGGAAAACCGCCCGGTCTTTCCGGGCATCGTCGGTTACGACGACTCGGTGGTGCCGCAGGTCGTCAACGCCGTCTTGAGCAAGCATAACTTCATCCTCCTGGGCCTGCGCGGCCAGGCCAAGACCCGCATCCTGCGCCAGCTCACCGAACTCCTGGACGACGAGGTGCCCTTTATCAAAGGCACCGAAACCCACGACGATCCCTTTCACCCGCTCAGCGCCGAGGGCAGGCGCATCGTCGCCGCCGAAGGGGACGGTACGCCCATCGGCTGGCTGCCCAAGGAGGCGCGCTACGTTGAAAAGCTGGCGACGCCCGACGTGACGGTGGCGGACATCGTCGGCGACATCGACCCCATCAAGGCGGCCAAGCTGGGCACCCGCATCTCCGACGAGCTGAGCGTCCACTACGGCCTCCTGCCCAGGGCCAACCGGGGCATCTTCGCCATGAACGAGCTTCCCGACCTGTCGGGCAAGGTGCAAGTGGCGCTCTTCAACATCATGCAAGAGGGCGACGTGCAGATCAAGGGCTATCCGATTCGCCTCAACCTCGACGTGCTGCTGGTCTTTTCCGCCAACCCCGAGGACTACACCGCGCGGGGCAAAATAGTCACGCCCTTAAAAGACCGCATCGGCTCGGAGATCCGCACCCACTACCCGGCCACCGTCGAGGAGGGCATGGCCATCACCCGGCAAGAAGCCTGGATCAGCCGCGGCCGCGAGGTCAAGGTGCCGTCCTTTATGGCCGAGGTGGTCGAAGAGGTGGCCTTTCAGGCGCGCGACGACTCGAGGGTGGACAAGCACTCGGGCGTCTCGCAGCGCTTGCCCATCAGCCTCCTCGAGAACGTGGTGTCCTCGGCCGAGCGTCGCGCCATCTTGCTCCGCGAGGACGTGCCGATCGCCCGCATAGCCGACCTCTACAGCGCGCTCTCGGCCGTGACCGGCAAGCTCGAGCTCGAGTACGAGGGCGAACTGAAGGGCGGTGAGGCGGTCGCTCGTGACATCGCGCGCCGGGCCGTCGGCAACGTCTTCGGCCGCCGCGGCAGCGGCCTGGTGCTCGAGTCCATCGTCGAATACTTCGAGGGCGACAACTATCTGAAAGTGCCCGACAACATCACGACCGCGGAGCTGCCGGGGGTGGTGAACAGGGTGCCCGGGCTCTTGGACGCGGCCAGGGAACTCGCCGAGGGGCGCGGCAAGGACGACTTGGGCGCCAGCGCCGAGTTCGTGCTCGAGGGCCTCTACGCCCGCAAGCAGATCGCTCGCAGCGAGGAGCGCGGCTACAGCGCCCCCGAGCCCGAAGCGACGCAGATGCCGAGAAGGAAATGGAACTAGCTGGGGTCTAGGGTCTAGGGTTTAGGGTTTAGGGGATTGTCTTTCCCCAGCCCCAGCCCCAGCCCCCAGCCCCTCCTCCAAAGGAGGCCCATGCCTACCACCCGCTACTCCAAATACGAGGCTACCTTAGACGATCTCGACACCAGCGAGCTCATGAAGATGCTCCAGAACCGCCTCCTGGAGTCCGGCTTCCAGCGCAACCCCTGGGACCCCGACCCCGACTACCAGCAGACCATGCAGGACCTCTACGAAGCTATCGCCGAGGCGCTCGTCAACAACGACCTGATCCCCGATGACATCCTCGAGGCGGCCATGAACAGCGAGAACTGGCTCGACTCCAAGCTCGGCGAGATGGTCAAAGAGCTGGCGCAGCGGCTCGAGCGCGAGGGCTACTTGCGGCCCCAGGGCGGCGACCCTGGCGAGCCCGGCCAGCCCGGTCAGCAGGGCGGCACGGGACCCGACCGTGAGCCCGGTCAGGTCAAATTCGAGCTGACCAACAAGGCCATCGACTTTTTGGGCTACCGTACCCTCAAGGACGTCCTGGGCGGCGCGGGCAAGTCTTCGATCGGCGCGCACGAGACCAAGTTCGAGACGACCGGCGTCGAGACGAGCGCCGGCACCAAGCCCTACGACTTCGGCGACACCATGAACCTGGATATCAGCCAGAGCCTCTTGGGGCCCGCCGCCAGGAGCATGGAGAGCGGCCGGCTCGACTTCGAGGAGGGCGACCTCCAGGTTATCCAGTCCGAGTACAACTCGTCGGCGGCGACCGTGGTCATGCTCGACTGCTCACACTCGATGATCCTCTACGGTGAGGACCGCTTCACCCCCGCCAAGCAGGTCGCCCTGGCCCTGGCCCACCTCATCCACACCCAGTACCGCGGCGACACCATCCAGTTCGTGCTCTTTCACAACTCCGCCGAGGAGATTCCGCTCGCGCGCCTCGCCCAGGCCCAGGTCGGCCCCTACCACACCAACACCGCCGAGGGCCTGCGCCTCGCCCAAAAGCTCTTGAAGCGCCAGAACAAGGACATGAAGCAGATCGTCATGATCACCGACGGCAAGCCCTCGGCCATCACCCTGCCGGGCGGGCGCATCTACAAGAACGCCTACGGCCTGGACCCGATGGTCCTCGGCGAGACCCTGCGCGAGGTGGGCAACTGCCGCCGGCAGGGCGTCCAGATCAACACCTTCATGCTGGCCCGCGACCCGGAACTGATCGCCTTTGTGCAACGCGTCTCGTCGATGACGCGTGGCAAAGCCTACTTCACCACCCCCCACACCATCGGCCAGTACGTGTTGATGGACTTTCAGTCGCGGCGGACGAAGATGGTCAACTAGCCCCGCCAGCGCTACCGGCCGGATCTTGGTGGCGGTGAGGAGGGGCTCGAGTATGGGTGGACAAGCTGAAGGGAGATTTTTCTTGGCGGCGGGGTGGCGCTTTGGGGTATCCTTGGCACTATGCGCCTGCGACTGGACCCTTGGGCCGCGGAATACAATACCGCCTATCAGGCCGAGTTTTCCCCGCTGCCTAAGGAACTAAGGGTGGACCACGGCGTGGAGTGTGCCGCCGCCGACTGGCAGGCGCTCAGCCCGCCGCACACGCGGCCGCTGTGGCCGGAGTTGCTCTTTTTGGACGGCCGCCGCCGCACCGAGGCGCGAGTCTTGGCGGAGGACGACCGCGAGAGGCTCGCATTTGGCGTGCTCGGTTGCTACGGGGTGGGCGCGGTCTCGTGCTGCCCGGAGGGAAGCCGCCGCGCGGTCTACGCGGACTGCTGGGAGGTGCGGCGCATCTGCGCCCTCAGCAGCGGCAGGCAGATGGTGAACTTTCCAATTGAAACAACCTTGAGTTCTCAGTACGGGCTCCTCGAGTACACCGTGGTGTCGACGGCCGAAAACGACGTGGACGCCGTCTTGCACAAGCTCCAGAGCGAGATGCTGGCCGCCGAGGAGCGCCTGGCCGCGCGGCTCTGCGGCGACTGCGCCAACGCGCTCGTCATCGTCGACGGGCCGCGGCCCTTGACCAGCCCGAACCGGAACCTCATCGGCTACGTCAAGACCATCCACGAGGTCAAACTGGGCCGCGAGCAGCTGGCGGTAGTCTGCGCGCTCGAGCAGGGCGAGCGCTCGCCGCTCTACCTCGTCGAGGCCAGGGGGAGCTATTACTACGAGTGGTTCTTGCGCCTGCGCGACCCCCGGCCCTGGCTCTACAGCCTGGCCGGGATGGTGAGAATGCAGGCTTACGCCGGAGCGGAGCCGGCGGCGACCTTGGGGCACGCGCAGCACATCGCGGACTGGAGCTGCGCCGCCCTGCCGCGCTTCGCCAGCGCCGCTTATCAAGACCCCCGCGCGCCCCAGCAACTCCTGCCTATCCGCGCCCTCGAGGCCGAATTAGGCCGCCGCATGGGCAGCGCCGAGGTTATCCGGCGGCGCATCACGCGGCACCTGTCCACGCTAGGAGCCTGAAGATGGAATCGAGGGAGCCCATCGGCATGATTCTCGGCACCGAGGACGCCACCCCCATGCAGTTCTGGTTCGGCGTCGCCGACGGCGCCAAGGTGCAGCTCGACGACATCATCGTCGTGGAGGTGAGAGATCCCGCCGACGAGGCCGAGAGCGTCCGCTTCTACGGTGTCGTCGACGAGGTGCGCAAGCGCCTCGAGGGTGTGCAGTTCGACTCGGACACGACGATGGTGGTAGAGGGCCTGATGCCCGCCAACGTCGCCTACGCCGCCCACGTCCTGGTCACTCGCGTCGAGCCCGAGGACTTCATCCCGCCCGGCCCCGGCGACCTCGTCTACATGGCCGAGGGAACGGCGCTCGAGAAGGCGCTCTATTTGGACAACATGGAGGCGCCCCTGCCCTGCGGCGTCTTGCGCAACGGCGAGCCGGCCTTCTTGAACTACGACTTCATCAGCGGTCAAAAGGGCGCCCACATCAACATCTCGGGCATCTCGGGCATCGCCACCAAGACGAGCTATGCGCTCTTTTTGCTCTACAGCCTGTTCAACGCTCGCAACATCAGGACGGGCGGCAAGCTCCTCGCGGGCGCGGCCAACACCAAGGCGCTCATCTTCAACGTCAAGGGCGAGGACCTGCTCTTTCTCGACCAGCCCAACAGCCGCTTTGTCGATGAGGAGAAGAAGTGGCAGGACAAGCGCAAGATGAGCAAGAACCGCTTCGAAATCTGCGATCTGCCCGCGGCCGCCTTTGGCCGGGTTAGCTGCCACGCCCCGGCGATGGAAGGCCCCAGCCTCATGCCCGACTCCAAGCAGGCCCAGGGTAAAACCGAACCCTACCTCTGGACCCTGCGCGATTTCACCGCGGACAGAATGCTGCCCTTCGTCTTCACCGACCGCGACGCCATGACCAACCTGGGTTTTCTCTTGAGTCACGTCGAAGAGAGGCTCTTCAAGCTCGCCGAGAGGCAGAAGGGGCCGGACCTCGAGGTCGAAGAGGGCGACGGCGACTTCCGGCCGGACGGCGAGTCCGGCTTCCGGGGCATGACCCGCATCGGCGACGAGGACACGCTCGACATGGACGGCCTGGGCCTGGCGGCAGGCCGCGCCCGGCTCAAGAGCTTCGACGAGCTGGTGCGCTACTTGGAGTACAAGCTCCTCTTAAAGGACGCCGGCGACGACGACGGCAACCGCGGCGGCGACCGCGCCTGGACCGCCAACCAGGCCAAGGCTACCCGTGAGGCCTTTATCCGCCGTTTGCGCGGCGCCGCCAAGCACGTGAAGCGGCTCGTGCGCGGCGACCTGTCGAGGAGCGAGATAGCCCGGAGCCGCCTGAGCGTCCTCAACTCCGAGTCGCAGGTCCACGTCGTCGATATTCACCAGCTCGCGCCCTTGGCGCAGATGTTCGTCGTCGGCGTGCTCCTGCGCGGCGTCTTCACCGAGCAGGAGTCGCGCAGCGGCCGCCATCAGGTCTTCATCGTCTTGGACGAGCTCAACAAGTACGCTCCGGCCGAGGGCGACAGCCCCATCAAGGACGTGCTCTTAGACATCGCCGAGCGCGGCCGCAGCATGGGCATCATTCTTATCGGCGCGCAGCAGACGGCCTCCGAGGTAGAGCGGCGCGTCGTCGGCAACGCCGCCGTGCGGATTGTAGGCCGCTTGGACGCCGCCGAGGCCGAGAGGAGCGAGTACCGCTTTATGCCCGGCTCCTTTCGGGCTCGCGCGACTATTCTCGCGCCCGGCACCATGATCGTCCATCAGCCCGACGTGCCCAGCCCGATGATGGTCAACTTCCCCTTCCCGGCCTGGGCCACGCGCAAGAAGGAGGTGCTCGAGGACGTGAGCGACGAGGCGGCGCTGGATATTTTAGGCTGAGCGGTATGTTACGCGCTGCCTGATCATACTGGCATCTCCAACTTCTATGTCTAAAGCAAGCGCAGCAGCCAAAACGCCGCCATCCCCACGGCAACTCCTACCCACAAACTCCGCACCCGCCACAACACCAGCCCAGCCAGCGAGGCCGCGACGAGGCGAATGCCTAAGTCTCCTTCCTCCCCGGGCAAGGCGGGCACGATGAGCGCGCCGAAGACCGAAATGGGCACGAAGTGCAAAAAGCGCAGCCAGAACCCGGCCACCGGGCGGCCCGAGAGCACAAAACCCAAGAGCCGCGGCCCGTAGGTGACGAGCGCCATCAGCAAGATGACGGCGGTAGCGTTCACCTCAGGGCCTTAAGGTCGGGTGGAGCCTCAGCCCCTTCGCCCCGCGTCCACCACGCCCCGAGGAGCGCCCCGAGCACCCCGGCGATGAGAATGGCGACGCCGCTGCCCACGATCGCGGCGGCGAAGAGCGCGGTAAACCCTGCGGTGACGGCAATAGCCAGCTCTAGCCACCGTTTTAGGAGCGGCACGAGGAGAGCCAAAAAGGCGAGCGGAAAGATAAAATCGACCCCGATAGTCACGGGGTCGGGGACGGCTTCGCTCATGAAGCTGCCGCCGAGCGTGCTTAGGTTCCAGACAGCGAAGACGCTCAACTCCGTGCCCAACAAGAAGGCCAGGTTGCGCGGACCCTGCGAGACCGTGACGCCAAAGGCCTCGTCCGTCAGAAAGTGAGCGGCGACAAGCCGTTCCGGCCAGGACAGACGGAGCCTCTGCCCTAGCGAGAGACCGTAGAGACAGTGGCGCGCGTTGATCAAGAAGGTAGTCAGGATGATGGAAGCGCCCGTTGCGCCGGTCGCGAAGAGGCCCGCCGCGCTGAACTGCGCCCCGCCTGAAAACACGAGGAGGCTCATGAGCTGGGTCTCGAGGAGGCTCAAGCCCGCGCTCCGCGCCGTGACGGCGTAAGCGAGACCAAAGGGAATTATCCCGAGCCAAAGCGGCAAGATGGCCCTAAAGCCGCTGGCAAAGGATGCGGATGCGTCGCCGGACGTTCTTACCATTCCCTTACCCTAAAACGCTCTGAAGGCGGTGTCTAGGAGGATGTTGCGCTTTGCGCGAACTGTCCGGGCGTAACCCCGACGAGGCGCTTGAAGTGGCGACCCAGATGACTCTGGTCGGTAAACCCCGTGCACGCCGCGACCTGCGCGATCCTTTCTCCTTGCGCCAAAAGCGTTTTGGCTATGCCGATGCGCCTTTGGATTTGGTAGCTGTGGGGGCTGAGCCCTAGCTCGAGGCGGAATACGCGGAGCAAGTGGTAGGGGCTTAAGCCGGCTACCATAGCGAGCTGCTCGAGAGTAACCGCCTCCACGGCGTGCGCCTCCAGATAGTCTCGAGCGCGGTTGACCTTGCGGTGCTCCTTAGCGGCGGGCCGGGTTCGCTGTGACCGGCTTGGACATCGTCCCTGGAATGTTAGCGCGGGCGCGCAGCAAATCTGCCGGCCTGTCCACACGCTGGGTGGAAGGGGACGCACGCACCTTTGACCTTGGCGAGCACTTTCGCCTCATCTTTCTGATCGGCAACGCCTTCCAAGCTTTTCTGACGAACGCCGACCAGGAGAGGCTGCTAGAACGCGTGCGCGCGCACCTGCACGACGAGGGTCTGTTTGCTTTCGAGACTCGCAACCCGCGCTGGGCCAACTCCGAGACCCGCGATAAGGAATACGAAGGCCTGTTTGCCTTCCTCGAGACCCGCGATGAGGAAAAGGATTGGGGGACCTACACCGACAGGAGCGGACGTGCCGTGCGTGTATCGAGGACGCAAGCCTACGACCATGTCGCCCAAATCCTGCACTGGACAACCTACCGACGCTGGCGCGAGAGCGATCAGGAGCAAACCAAGGTCACGCGCATCGCGTTGCGCTACACCTTCCCGCAGGAGCTTGCGGCGCTGCTGTACTACAATGGCTTCAGCATCCTCTGGCAGTACGGCGATTGGAATGGGGAGCCGTTGACTGCTGCCAGCAGAAGCATTATCGTGGTCTGCCGCAAGCGCACATGAAGGAGAGCGAACCGAAAATTGACAGTGGTTTTAGGTACGCCTCGCATAGCACGAGCGTTACTACTACCGTGGAGTGCCGTTGAATTCAGCCGTTAAGCGCTTCCGCTCGTTTTCGGCTACAATACGAACATGAAACAGAGGTACGTTTATTGGCAAGACGAAGATATGTGGCTAGGCTATTTAGAGGAGTTCCCTGATTCCTGGACTCAGGGTGAAAGCGAAGATGAGCTTCGAGAAAACCTTGTTGACATTTATAGAGACCTGAGTAGCGGTAGCATTCCCAGTGTTCGTCGTGTTGCAGAACTTGAAGTTGCGTGAAACACAGAGTCCTCGTTAAGCAGCTCGAGGAGAGGGGTTGTGAGTTGTCTGTGTTCTATAATCAAGTGTATGAGCGATGTTCCATCCATCCGATTGGATAAAACCGCCCTCTCCGTCGCGTCGCTTGAGGCTAGCTCTGATGATAAAGCTTACTGGCGAGGGCGCACGCCAGAAGAGCGCCTCGAGGCTATCGAGCTCATGCGGCAAGTGAACTATGGCTACGACCCTACTACCGCCCGACTTCAAAGAGTTCTTACGGTTACTCAACTCCAAGGGCATTGAGTATCTTCTTATCGGTGGCTATGCGGTAGGCTATCACGGTTATCCGCGTGCTACGGGCGACGGGTCTCACTCCTTTAGCTGCTGACCATCGGCGCTTGGCGCAGGTAGCCGTCGTCTTTTAGCTGCTTGAGCATAAAGTCCGCCACGTCGGCTCGTGACGCCCTCGTCCCCGAGCCCTTGCCGACGTAGCCGACGCGGTACTCGCCCGTCTTGGGGCCGTCGGTCAGCATCGGACCGCGCACGATTATCCAGTCGAGACCGCTCCCTTTAAGGACCGCGGCGTGGCCTTTGGCGTCCTCGAGCACGCGCCTCGAGATGAGCTTCATCACCCCGACGATGGCCCGGTCGATAACCTTCGGCTCGTCCTTGGGGTCTCTCACGCCCGCGCCGGTCAGGCTGACCAGGCGGCGGACGCCGTGCTCCTTCATGGCCGTGACGATATGGCGGCTGGCGACCGTCTGCATGTCGGCGGGCGTGTTCTTGGTATGGCCCAGGGCGACGAGGACGGCGTCCGCGCCTACGACGGCCTCGCTCACCTTGGCCGCGTCCATGGCGTCGCCCTGCACCAGCCTGAGTCGCTCGTGCTCGACCACCAGCTTCGCCGGGTCGCGGACAAAGGCGGTGACGTCGTGGCCGACGTCCAAGGCTTGGCTGACGAGGTGCCTGCCGGTCTTGCCGGTCGCGCCGAAGATGGTCAGCTTCACGGGCGCGCCCCGGCGCTACGGCGACGGGACCCGGCGGCCCTCCTGGCTGACGTGCTCATGCTCATGTCCATAACATGAGCCTAGCACGTTATGGTTCATTTTCGGCGGATGTTGACAGGCGAGGTGAACCAGCCCGAGGCCCGCGAGCCTCAGTGATAGAGCTCGAGACCTCTGCGGCTGGACCTCGCGCCGCTGCCCGTCGCCGACCAGTCTGCGTTAGACTGGCAAGGTGAAGATTCTCCACACCGCCGACTGGCACGCCGGGCGCACCCTGCACGGGGTCGACCGCACGCCCGAGATCCGTGAGGCCCTGCGCGAGATCGCCGCGCTCGCCGTCGACGAAGAGGTGGATCTCATCTTGGTGGCGGGCGACCTCTACGACAGCAAGCGCCCGGGTCCCGAGGCCGAGGAGGCCGTTTACGAGTTTTTCCTGACCACGGGGCGCGCGGGCATCCCTAGCGTGGTCATCGCC
>JALZLY010000384.1 GCA_030858465.1 Deinococcota bacterium | reverse complement strand
TGGTTCTTGAGGTTCCAGCGGGCGGGGTGCATGACACACCCCTAAGCTCGGTAAACTCGTCCAACCCTTCCGGTTTGGCGCGAGTGAGAACGAGAATCCCCTGAATTTATTCATGGGGAGTGTCAAGCCAAGCCCGTCCAAGGGGACGTGACCCTTTAGCGCCCGTAGCAGTTAGCGCCCGTAGCGGCGTTCGCGGTCTTGAAAGCTTCTGAGGGCGCGCAGGAAGTCGACCTTGCGAAACGAGGGCCAGAAGGCGTCGCAAAAGTAGAACTCGCTGTAGGCGGTCTGCCACAGCAGAAAGCCCGAGAGGCGCACCTCGCCCGAGGTGCGGATGACGAAGTCGGGGTCGGGCGTGCCCGCGGTGTAGAGGTGCTGGCCGATCTCGTCGGCGCCGATTTCGCCGGCCAGCGCGTCCACACTGACGCCCGCGGCGACCTTTTCGCGGACGAGCCGGCGCACCGCCTCGGCGATCTCCTCGCGGCCGCCGTAGCCCACCGCGATGTTGACGAGCATGCCGCAGTAACTTTCGGTCACGCGCTCTAGGTTGCGCAGCGCGTCCTGCACACCCTGCGGGAAGTCCTCGATGCAGCCGATCAGCCTCACCCTGACCTTGTTCTTGTGGAGCCTGGGGTCCTGGGCGAGCTCGCTCGCCTCCTTGGCGAAGAGCTCCAGGAGGTGGGCGACCTCGCGGGGGTCGCGGCCTCGGTTGTCGTTGCTGAAGACCCACATGGTGACGTGGCTGACGCCCACGTCCAGGCACCACTCGAGCACGTCGCGCGCCTTTTTGGCGCCGTAGTCGTGGCCGGCGCTGGTGCTCGTCAGGCCCACCGAGCGGGCGAAGCGCCGGTTGCCGTCCATGATCAGGCCCAGGTGCCGGGGAACTCTGCCGCTTCTCGTGATAGCCGCGCTGAGCCGCCTTTCGTACCACCAGTAGAGCGGCCCCGTGAGAAGGCGCCAGACCCCGAGCGCCTTGCTGGCGACGGGCAGGGTGAGGGGGTGGCGGAGGACGGAGTTCAAAACTGTTTGGTTATATCACGTCCGCGCGGGCGGCGTCGCGGATTTGCTCACGTTCGCTCTCACGTTCGCTCTCACGTTCGCTGTGTCTACTTACACAATGGTCTATCTGGGTCTACTTGGCGCCGCGCTGCGTCAGGACCACGATGACGGTCTGCACCAAGATGATGATGTCCCACCATATCGACCAGTTGCGGACGTAGTGGGCCTCGAGCTCGAGGCGCTCGCCGAAGGTGAAAAAGTTGCGGCCCGAGACCTGCCAGTGGCCGGTGATGCCCGGCTTGGCCTCGAGGATGGTCTCGCCGTAGCCGTTCATGTCGGGGTACTCGCGCGCCAGGTAGGGCCGCGGCCCTACCAGGCTCATCTCGCCGGCTAGGACGTTGGCGAGCTGCGGCAGTTCGTCTAAGCTGTAGCGGCGCAAGAACCTGCCGGCGCGGGTGATGCGCGGGTCGCCCTCCAGCTTGTGAAAGCGCTCGTACTCGCCACGCAGGCCGGGGTCGGCAGTGAGCAGCTCCGTAAGCCGCGCCTCGGCGTCAGTGAACATGGTGCGGAACTTGAGGCAGCGAAAGACCCGGCCGTCCTGGCCCAGCCGCTCGCTCTGGTGAAAGGCCGGGCCGGGGCTGTCTGAGCGCACCCAGAGGTAGAGCAGGACCAGCAGGGGCAGGCTGAAGAGGAGCGCCAGCGCGCCCAGGACCAGGTCCAGCACACGCTTGACCAGGCGGTTGCGTTCGGAGTGAAGGCCGTTGCGGACTTCCAGGGCCAGCCCCTCGTCGAGCGAGCTGGCGTAGACGTCCGTGGCGGGCAGGCCGGCCAGGTCGGGCACGAACTGCACCTGTCTAAAGGCGCGGCCCTTGCGGCCGATGAGATCCGAGAGCACCGCGCGCGACACTCGCGGGATGGCGACGATGGCGTGGTTGACGTCGGCGGCCTCGGCGTAGGCGTTGGCGTCGTCGAGGCGCCCGCGCACCCGCAGGCCCGCCATGACCGTGCCCTGCTTGTCGTCGTCGTCGTCGAAGAGGGCGACGGGCATCAGGCCCTCGAGCGGCCGCCGCTGAAGCGCTCTGGCGATGCGCTGGCCGGTGGCGCCCGCGCCCAGGATAACCACCGGCCGCCCCCACAGCCCGGCGCGGTGGAGGAGCCGCTTCATGAGCGCGCGGCCGAGCGGGCAGAGCACCATGCTGAAGAGCACGGTGAGGAGCAGGACGCTCCTGGAGACGGCCAGCAGGTCGCCGAAGAGCACCGTCCCCGCCGCCACGATGAGGCCGGCGTAGAGGGCGCCGGTGACCTGCCTCTGGAGCTGCCGGGGAGGCGTCAGGCCGTAGCCCGGATAGAGGCCCTCGCGCCAGTACATGGCGGGCCACAACAGGAGCGCGTAGGCCAGGGCGCGCCAGAGTTCGCCGAAGCCCTCGAGGGGGCGGCCGAGCAGGACGTGGGCGAGCGCCGCCAGATAGAGTGCCGCCACCGTCATGAGGTAGTCGGTCACAGGAAGGGCGAGGCCCACGCCCGCCTGCCTGGGGAGCTCGCTCCTCTCCCTCTCGCTCACGCGGAAGTGCGCGGCGCGCCAGCCCGCCACCGCAGCGAGCGGGTAGAGGACGCCGCCGTAGAGCAGCGTGCTGTCGAAGAGGTTGGCGATCAGCAGCGCGCTGAGCACCGCCAAAAAGGCCCAGTCGCGCTTGCGCCAGGCGCGCTGCGACATGGCTCCCAAAAAGAGGCCGAGGCCGAGGAGGCCGACCAAGCCGCGCTCGAAGAGCATGCCGAGCGGCAGGTTGTGGACGTGGGCGGGGGTGTGGTGGAGCCTGCCCCGCTCGGGCCAGGCGCGGTCGAAAAAGGCCGCGAAGCTGTCCCGGCCCCAGCCCCATAGGGGGCGCTCCAAAAAGCCCACCCAGGCCGCCTCCCAGTAGGGCAGCCGCGCCACCCTGAGGCCCAGGCCCCTGCTGGCGGGACCCGGCCGGTAGGGGCCCGCCGCCTCGCCCTCTTCGATCTGAAAGCCGGCAAAGGCCGCGGGCGCGCCCTGGCCCTGGCGCTGGTCGGGCGCCAAGCCCACCGACCAGTAGAGCGGCGCCTCGCCCTCGTAGATAAAGCTCACGAAGACCCGCCGCCAGTCGCCCTCGACCCCCAGGACGCCCGCGTCGAGGACGCGCCCGGGCCCCCTCGAGTGGACGCGCCAGGAGCCGCCCTCGAGGGCCCCCGCGACGAACCAGGGCTCACCGCGCAGCGGCTGCCCCCAGCCCTGCAGGCCCGGCCGTCCCGGCGAAGCCCTTATCCAGGCGCTCAGCGTGTAGGGCAGGCCGGCGCGGATGGGGATCACCTGCTGCAGCCGCAGCCACTCCTCGGCTTGCGTCTTGCGCAGCTCAAAGCGCGTCAGCGTGCTGCCACCGAGGTCTACCGTAGCGGCCTTGACCGCGACGCCCAAGGCGTCCCACCAGTCACCCGCGGCGATCTCCGAGCCCTGCACCAGGTTGGGCCGCTGTTCGGCCGGAGGCAACAGGTCGACCAAGAAGCCCACCCGACCCCAGCCCAGCGCGGGGCCCAATCCCGCCGCGATGGCCAGCATGAGCGCGAGCAGGAGGGCCTCGAGCAGGTGGGCTCGCCGCGTCCTCTCGTGGCCGATAAAGACGAGGGCGACGGCCACCACCACCCAGGCGATGGCCGCCTCGCGGCTGCCGGTGACCAGGATGCCCAGGGCCGCCAAGGCCAGGCTCGCCATCCGCTTGCGAGGGTCCGTGAAGAGGATGGCGATGAGCGCGCCGAGCGCCAAGATGGTGTGCCCGTAGAGCGCCGGATGCGAGTCCCAGACGATGGCCTGGGCGACGGTCTTGGCGTAGCCGAAGTTGAGCTGGTCGATTCTCAGCCAGCTCAAGGCAACCACCGCGCCGAGGCCGGAGAGCAGGCCCAGGCCGAGGCCCTGCGAGTGGGCCAAGGCGCGGCGGCCAAAGCCCATCTGGCTAAAGGCCTTGTAGACGAGCCAGGCCGCTAAGACCTGCAAGGACCCGAAGAGCAGGCCGCTCGGGCCCTCGTGCAGCCCCAGCGGCAGGGCCAGAACGAGGGCGGCCAGGAGCCAGAGCGCATCCGAGCGCCTGAGCGTCCAGCGCGCCCCAAAAAAGAAGAGCAGGCCGATAAAGGGGCCGTAGGAGGGCAAGAGCGCGACGCCGAAGCCCATCAGAAAGGCCAGTCCGCGGTTGATGGTCAGTGAAGTCATAAGCTGGGCGCGAGCGCGCCCAGCTATCTTATCAGCTATCTTGTCCTGCCGGGTCCTGTCGCGCGGCTCGAGGCGTTTACCGGCTCAGGGCCGGACGCGTCATGGCCGCGCCGACGAGGACCAGCGCGAGGACGTAGAGCTCTGGAGCGCCCAGGGTGTAGTCGAAGAGGTTGCTGACGAAGAGCGCCGCCAGGGCCGGGAGGGCGTGCCGGGCCCGATGGGCGAGCAGCGTTCGCAAGAGCAGGTAAAGGGCCAGGCCCAGCCCGGCGAGGCCGACCAGGCCGAACTCGAGGCCGAACTGCAAGACCAAGTTGTGGGCGTGGGCGTAGGTTTGCGGGTTGCTGTCCCAAAGGACCCGCAGGAGCTGGTCGGAGGCGCTGCCCAGCCCCCAGCCGAAGACGGGACTCGCGCTGATGAGCTGCCAGGAGGCCGCGTAGACTTCCATCCTGGTGCGCCCGGCGACGCCGAACTGGAGGCGGTCCAGGGGCTCGAGGCTTCCGAAGGTCAGCGCGAGCACGGCCGCGACTGTGAGCGCGACTATGAGTGCGACCGTTATGCGTGCGACCGTTATGAGTGTGGCTGTGAGGAGGAGCCGGCTCGAGCGCGGCTTGGCGGTCGCGGCCCACAGCGCTACCCCGAGCAGATAGGCCAAGAGCGCGCCCCTCGAGCCCGTGGCCAGAATCCCGGCGGCGGCTCCGGCCACGGCCATGAGGCGAAGAGGCCAGGACCGGGCCGTAGCGAGCGCCAGCAGGCCGAGCACCGCGAGCTGGCCGCCGAAGACGTTGGGATGAAAGGTGAAGCCGGTGGCGCGCTCCAAAGCGGGAAAGAACAGGCCCCAGCGCTGCGCGAGCGCCCAGCCGCCCAGGGCCAAGGCCAGGGGGCTCAGGCCCTGGATCAGCCCGGTGCGCGTCGCCGCCTGCCAGAGTACGTGCCAGCCGCCGACGGCCAGCACGGACAAGCCGGCGGCGCCGAGGACGACGAGCGCGGTGACGGCGCGGTCGAGCCCGCCGCGGCGCTGCCGGCTTATCCCCTCCAGGGCGCTCAGGTAGGGCGTGGTCTCGCCGCCGAGCTCGAGCTGCGCGCCCGTGACGCAGACCGCTAGCGGCCGCGTCACGTCGTGGTTGACGAGGAGCAGGAGCAGGGTGCTGCTGCTGTCGACCGTGACCAGATTGCTGTGCGTCACCCGCTGCCAGTCCGAGGTGAGGGTATGGCCGCTGGGCGGGCTGTGGACCGCAAAGCCGCCCGCCTGCAGGTGGACCTGCCGACCGTCTGCAGAAGGCGCGTAGCTCCTCAGGTAGAGGCTGCCGGTCACCTCGTAGACCCCGGGGGCCAGCGCCACTTCGGCGGACGGCGTGGCGTAGGAGTGCGGCGCGGGGGCGAGCTCGAGGCAGTCGGCCTCGGCGTTCGTGGCCTGCGGGGGCGCGGCCACCCTGCCGACGAGGCGGAAACCTCGCCCTGCCCACAGCCCGGCCTTCTCCGAGTTGGCGACGAGGTTGGCGCGCTCGAGCCGCGGTGCGGGCAAGAAGGGCAGCCTGAGCGCCGAGGGATAGGGCGCCAGCAGCGCCGCCGGCAGCATCGCGCCGAAAAGGGCGGCGGTGAAGCCGAGGCTAGCGAGCCTGCGCCCGCGGCATAGCCAACCAGCCAGCCAACCGGCCAGCACGCTGCTCGCCAAGGCCAGGACGGGCAGGAGCGCCGCGGCGACAAGGCTGAGGAGTCCCCAGAGGCCCCACACGCCCAGGCGCCTCGAGCGGTTCACGCTCAGCCCGCGCCGTCCCGCTCGCGTTGCCAGCTTGCATAGGAGCTCTCGAGGTAGGCCGCCAACTTGTCTCTGAAGCGCTCCTCGGCGAAGCCGCCGGCGTGCTCGCGAATCGCCTCGGGCCTGAAGTCCTGCCGCGCCGCTTCGAAGCGCGCCACGGCGTCCTGGAGCGCGGCCACCGTCTGGGCGTGGAACAGCAGCCCGGTCACGCCGTCCCTGACCGTCTCCAGGACGCCGCCCTTGCCGTAGGCGATCACCGGCGTGCCGCAGGCCTGGGCCTCGACGGGCACGATGCCGAAGTCCTCCTCGGCCGCGAAGACGAAGGCGCGGGCGCGTTGCATGTGATCCCTCAAGACCTCGAAGGGCTGGTAGCCCAGGAGGGTGACGTTCGGCCCCGCCGCCGCCCTGACCCTGGTCAGCTCGGGTCCCTCGCCGATCACCACCAGGCGCTTGTCGGGCAGCCCGGCGAAGGCTCGGGCGATGAGGTCGATCTTCTTGTAGGGGACCAGCCGCGAAGCGGTCAGGTAGAAGTCCTCCTTGTCGCGCCGCAGGGCGAAGTCGCGGACGTTGACGGGCGGATGGATGACCGTGGCCTCGCGGCGGTAGATCTTCCAGATGCGCCGGGCGATAAAGCGGGAGTTGGCCATAAAGCCGTCGACCCCGTTGGCCGTCCGCGCGTCCCACAGCCTCAGCCGGTGCAGGAGCACCCGGGCCAGGGCCCCCTTGACGCCGCGCTCGAGTCCCGACTCCCTCAGGTACTGGTGTTGCAGGTCCCAGGCATAGCGGGCCGGCGAGTGGACGTAGGAGAGGTGGAGCTGGTCGGGGCCGGTAATGACCCCTTTGGCCACGGCGTAGGAGCTCGACAGGACGAGGTCGTAGCTAGACAGGTCGAACTGCTCGACCGCCAAGGGCATGAGCGGCAGGAAGTGGCGGTAGTGGCGCCGGGCCAGCGGCAGCCCCTGGATGAACGAGGTGTGCACCGGCTTGTGGTGGATAAAGCCGCGCTGCGCCTCGGGCAGGAAGTCGACCAGGCTGTAGAGCTCGGCCTGGGGCAGGAGCTCGAGGATCCCCTCGAGCACGCGCTCCGCGCCCGCATAGGTGACGAGCCAGTCGTGGACGACGGCGACGCGCAGCCCCGGCAGGACCCCTCGGCTCCCGGCCTGCGCTGGAGCCGCGCCGGCGTGAGCCGTCACGCCAATACCCCCTCGAGCACCGTAAGCGTCTCCTGCGCGCAGCGGTCCCACGAGAACTGCCCCGCCCGCTTTCGCCCACGCGCGCGCAGCGCCTCGCGCAGAGCGCCGTCCGTCAGCAGCGTGCGAATCTTGGCGGCGATATCGGCGGGGGCGTGAGGGTCGCAGTAGAGCGCGGCGTCGCCGCAGACCTCGGGCAGGGACGCCGCGCGCGAGACGATCACCGGCGTGCCGCAGGCCATCGCCTCGAGCGGCGGCAGGCCGAAGCCCTCGTAAAAGGAGGGCAGGATCAGCGCGCGCGCGTGGATGACGTGCTGCCGCAAGCTGTCGGCGCTCAGGTAGCCGGTAAAGCGAACGCGCGCGCCGAGCGCCTGGGCCCTGGTCGCGACCGCGCTGTCGGCCGTGACGAAGCCCTCGCGCCGGCCGACGATCACCAGGTCGTGCGGCAGCGTCGCCGCTACCTGCGCAAAGGCCTCCAGGAGCCCCGCCAGGTTCTTGTGCGGCTTGACGTTGCCGACGAAGAGGAGAAAGGGCCGCGGATGGGGGTTGCGGCTGGCCTCGAGCTCGAACCACGAGGCGTCGACGCCGAGGTGAACGACGTGGACCTGCCCCTTGCCCCGCCCGGTCAGCCGGAGCAGTTCGGCCTTGCTGAAGTTCGAGACGGTGAGAATGGCGGCCGCCTTGTGGCGAACCGCCCCGAAGAGCGCCCTGGCATAGAGCCTTTTGTGGGGGCCGCCCAGGTACTGCGGCAGCGCCAGGTGAAAGGCGTCGTGAACGGTGACGAGCAGCCTGCCGCGGTAGAGGAGCGGGATGTTGAAGTGAGGCGCCCAGAAGAGCTCGGTATCCCGGGGCAGCAGGCGCGGCAGCCGGTACTGCTCCGCCGGCGAGTAGATGGCCGCGGCGCAGTCGGCGACGCTTACCCCGGCCCCCCGCGCCCAGGGGAAAGCGGCCAGCTCCGAGCTCTTGCCGACGAGCAGGAAGCGCTTGTCCGGACGGGCGCCGATTACTCTGGGCAAGAGGTTTTGCAAGTAGGTGCCGACGCCCGAGGCGTTGATCATGCGTGCGTCGATCACGATGCTCATCGGTTGAGCAGGTCTCGTCTTATCCGCGGCGCGAGCTCGGCTGAAGGGGCTGATAGCGCAGTACGGCCGAGGAGCGCGTGCGCCGTCAGCCCCAGCGAGCTCCAGAAGTAGAGGTTGATGGGATAGACCTGAAGGTAGGGAATGACGTTGGCGGCGATAAGGATGGTCAGCGCGAAGAGGCCGACGTTGCGGTAGAGCGGGGTTGTGGCGGTGAGGGCCAGCCACAGCAGCGGCGCGACCAGCGCCAGGAGCAGGAGGATTCCGGCTAGGCCGCTGTTCTGCCACAGATAGAGGTAATAGTTCTCGCTGAAGCTGCTGGCGTCGCCAAAGAGAAAATCGTCGGGCGCCGCGCCGACGACCTGCGCGCTCGAGGCGAAAAAGTCCTCGAGGTGCAGGAGAACGCTCGGCAGCTTGCCCTCCCACCACCGCGCCGCGTGCGCCGCGTGCGCCGCCGCGGCGGGCGACGCGAGATAGACGAGGGCGCCGGCGAGGAGCGCGAGCGCACCGGTCAGCAAGGGGAAGGCGACTCGTGCGCGCACCCGTTTCACGCGGACGACCTTGACCAGGAGATGCCTGAGCAACACCAGGCCGCCAAACAGCCCCAGGGCCCCGTAGGCGCTCAGGCTGAAGGTCATCAGGATCATCACGGTCAGCGCCGCCAGCTTGAAGGTTTTGAAGCGCACCCTGCCGGAGAGGAGGATGGCGAAGAGAAAGACGCAAAAGATGCCGTAGCCGTTGGGATCGTCCATGATGCCGCCAAAGCGCGGGCTGCCCGGATAGGCGTTCCAGGGAAGGCGGCCGACGGCGTAGTAGAGCGCGACCTGGACGAGCCAGTAGGGCAGCGACATCCACAAGGCGAGGTTGGCGAAGCGAAACAAAAAGCGCTTGACGGATTCCGGCGGCACGAACACGGGCGCCAAGACGAGCATGACCGTGTAGAGCCAGGGGTAGCGAAAGCCGTAGAGCAGCGTGGTGCCGAGGGGCTCGCCCCTCGCGGCGTTCCAGAGGCTGGCAACGAGGCCGGTCGCCAGCGCCGCGGCCGCCAGCGTCGCGACTGGAAAGTACCAGCGCGAGATGCCCGTTCCCCCCCGGCGCTTCAAGACGAGCGCCAGGGCCAGGAGCAGCAGCGTGGCCAGAGCGATGTCCTTGAGGATCTGGAAGGCGATCGGGGTGGGGGTGTAGCCCGCCACGGCAAAGGGGCCGCCGTAGCCGAGAATATAGCGGTAGCCGTAGTGCGCAAAGGCGAACAGCCAAAAGAGGAGCAAGATGACGCTGGGGGAGGCCAGCCGCTGAGCTCTAGAGATTTTTCGAACGAGGATCAGGTTCATAACTTTCCGGCGGTCACGGTTCCTGCCGCGCCTACCAGCTTACCGCTAGAGCGCGTCATGGTGGGGCGCTTTCCCCCTTCGGCCTGTGAGGAAGTCAAGGTAGGCCCTCATGACCGCGCGCGCCTTGCCGAAGCGGAGCCGCAGCAGCCTCGAGACGAGCAGGCTGCGGCCCACCGATACCAGGAGGGCGCTCGGAAGATAGTGCGGATAGAACCTCTTCATCAAGAAGAGCATGTTGCGCGCCACGTAGTAGTCCTGACGGGCGCTCTTGTAACCGGCCGAGCGCCCCTCCTTGTGCCACACCCTGCTCCCCCAGGCGTAGCGGAGCTCCCAGCCGGCGAAGCGCATGCGCAAGCACCAGTCCGTCTCCTCACGGTACATGAAGTAGCTCTCGTCCATCAGGCCTACCGCTTCGATCGCCTCCCGCCTGACCAGCATGCTCGCCCCCGAGAGGTGATCCAAGGCCAGCGGCTTGTCCCAGCTGCCGTCGTCGCGGGCGTCCCGGCCGAACTCGGTGGTGAGGCCCAGGGGCGCCAAGAGCCTGCCGCCGCCCGCCGCCTGAAGCCTGTCGGGCGCGTCGTAGAAGAGCAGCTTGGAGCCGACCATGCCGACGCTGGGTTCGGCCTCGGCGGTCTCGACCAGTTTCGTCAGCGAGGCCGCCTCGACCACCGTGTCGTTGTTGAGGAGCCAGACGTAATGGGCGCCCCGCTCGAGCGCGTGACGGATGCCCAGGTTGTTGCCGCCGGCGAAGCCCAGATTGGCGCCGCTCTGGATCATACTCAGGTCTGGGCGGGCCCTGCGAAGCTCCGCCTCCGAGCCGTCGGGCGAGGCGTTGTCGACGACGACGGTTTGGCAGTTCGGGTAGTCCAGCCCCTCCAGAGAGTCCAGGCACTCGAGGGTGTCGCGCCAGCCGCCATAGTTGAGCAGGACGATGTGGACGAGGGGAGAGCGGTCGCCGCTTGGGGTCATGGCTGGATGCTGGTCATGGCTGGATGCTCGCCCGATCCAAGGCGCCGCCCAGCGGCGGGCGCTTCGGCTCACGGTCCAGGCGTTCACGGTCCAGGCGTTCACGGTCCAGGCGTTCAGGGTCCAGGCGTTCACGGTCCAGAAGCTCATGATAGATGCCCAGGTACTTGCGGGCGTGGTCTCGAGCGTCGAAGTAGGCCAGGCCGAGTTCGGTGCAGCGCCGGGACATCCCCGGGTAGTCCGCGGCCATCTCCCGCAGGCGTTCAGCGAGCGCGTTCTCCTCGCCCAGCCGAAAGGTGCAGCCCACCCGGTGCTCCGTGACCAGACGCGAGGCCGCGCCGACCGTCTCGTTGACGATGACCGGCAGGCCGCTACAGAGGTATTCCCCCGTCTTCGAAGCGATGACGGTCCAGGCGATGCGCCTTTCGGTCTCGGTCGTCACCCTGCCGTAGGGGATGACGCTGTAGTCGGCGCTCTGGAGCAGGCCGGCGACCTCCTCGGGACGCTCTCCCTTGGCAATAACGATCTCGCCCTCGAGCAGCCCGCGGGCGACCAGCGTGCGCACCAGCCCCTCCCGGTCGGCGCGCGTGACGACGAGCAGGCCGGTGTCGCCGAAGGTCGCCCGGAACACCCTGTAGACATCCGCGAGAACCTCGGCAGAGTACCAGCCCTTGGCCTCCAGATTGCCCAGATAGACGAGGACTTTGTGCTCTGATGCTAGGGTCACTAGACCCGCCCTAGTGGGCGCATGAGCGGGCAGGCCGAGGGCGCGCCGCCGCGCCTGCTCGTCACAGCTGCGCCTGAAGATGCGGGTGTTGGTGCTCGTCGGGATGGTGACGATCCGTGCCTTCGGGCTCCTCTCCAGAAGGACCTGGCCGAGCGTGTCCGAGACGCTCACCACCCGGTCGGCCTCCGCTAGCAGGGCTCGCTCGGCGCTCTGCCAGAGCTTGTGGTGGAGGCTGCCCTCGCTGAACGCCCCGAAGAGCAGCCCTTCGTCGACGAACAGGCTTCTGGGGTCGAAGACCAGCTTGCAGGAGACGCCGAGAAGACGCTTCGCCCAGCGCATCAGGTTGGCGGCGTGATAGGACCTGCAGTGGACGATATCGATATGGTGCTCGCGGATCAGCCTCCTGACGAGCAGGAGGTGGGCGGTGTAGAAGAGCGGCAGGGTGAAGGCCCTCGAGTAGAAAAAGCGCGGCAGGACAGGAA
>JALZLY010000383.1 GCA_030858465.1 Deinococcota bacterium | reverse complement strand
GGGTTAGGGCCACTAGGCCCCTGGGACCCGGGGTCAATCCACAGGCTCGTGCCCGTGAAGCCGGTGTGCCCGTAGGCCGCCGGACTCGCGTAACGGCCGCCGCTACAGCCCGCCGCGCTCAGCATCCAGCCCAGGCCGCGCCGCTCGCCGCCGCTCAGTTGTTGCTTCGTCGCCTCCTCGAGCAGCACCGCCGGGGCCAGCCGCGCGTCCTGGTTCAGCCAGGCCTGCGCATAGGTCGCCAGGTCGCCCGCCGTGCCGAAGAGCCCCGCGTGTCCGGCCACGCCGTCCATCACGTAGGCGTTCTCGTCGTGGACCACGCCGCGCAAGCGCAGGTTGCGCCAGCCGCAGTCCTCGGTGGCGGCGACGTTCTCAGCAGGAACGGGGCCAAAGCGCGTCTCCTTCATGCCGAGGGGCGCGAAGACCTGGTCCTGGACGAAGGCGTCCAGGCGCGTCCGGGTGAGGCGCTCGACGATGGCGCCCAGCAAGATGAAGCCCAGGTCGCTGTAGACGTACTGGCCAGCAGGGTGCTCGAGCGCCGACTGCAAGGCGTTGGCGACGGCGGTCTCCCTCCGGCTCACCCAGGCGAAGAGCGGCCGCCAGGCGGGCAGGCCCGAGACGTGGCTGAGGAGCTGCCGGATGGTGGCGTCGCCCAGCGACGGCGTCCTGAACCAGCCGGCGTTGGAAACGATGTCCCTGACAGACGTCTCGAGGCTGAGCTCGCCCGCGGCTATGAGCTTAAGGACCGCGGGCAGGGTGGCGACGACCTTGGTGAGCGAGGCCAGGTCGTAGACGGTGCTCTCACTAACGGGCGCGCCGCCCGGCCAGTGACTGGTCACGCCGACGGTGAGGGTGGGCCGGCGGCTTGAAGCGTTTCCGGTCACGGCCACCGCTCCCGGAATCTCGCCACCTCGAACGGCGCTCTGAAGAAGGTCGCGGCTACTCGCGGGCATGCTCGAAGCGGGCATGCTTGAAGATAGCATGTTTGACCCCAGTGGTCTAGTAAAGGTATAGTGCCGTGGAAAGCTGGAGGAGGCGAGCATGCGAAGCTACCGTGGTGTTCTTTCGACCGTTGTCTTAGCCCTGGGTTTGACCTTTGCCCAGTCCGGCACCCTGGAAATCGCCGTCGACCAGTCCCCCGTGGGGCTCGACCCGCACGTGGCGACGGCCTTTTCGACCTTCGCGGTGATCGGCCAGATCTACGACGGCCTCTTGGAGCTCAATGCCGACTTGCAGCTCGAGCCCGCCCTGGCCGAGTCCTGGGAGGTCGCCGACGACGGCCTCAGCTACACCTTCACCCTGAGGGAGGGCGTGCTCTTCCACAACGGCCGGGCGATGACCAGCGAGGATGTCGTCTACTCCTTTGAGCGCATCATGGCCGAAGCGACCGGCTCGCCGCTCGCTAGCCGCTTCGACACCGTCGCCGAGGTCACCGCACAAGACGAGGCGACGGTCGTCTTCACCCTGGCTGAACCCTTCGCGCCCTTTCTCGCCAACCTGCTCAGCTTGAGCGTGGTGCCCCGCGAGGTCGTCGAGGAGAACGAGGGCCTTCAGCAGGTCGCCGTCGGCACGGGGCCCTTCGTCCTGCGCGAATGGGTGCCCGACGTCTATTTGCTGCTCGAGGCCAACCCCGACTACTACCGCGAGGGCGAGCCCGGCGTGGCGGCCATCCGCTACAACATCGTCCCCGAGGCCTCGACCCGCGCCGCCGGCCTGCGCAGCGGCTCCTACCACCTGCTGCCGGACGTCGACCCGGCCACCGCCGAGACCTTGCGTGGCGCCCAGGGCGTCACCCTGCTCGCCAGCCAGGACCTCGGCTACAGCCTCCTGGGCCTCAACGTCACGCGGCCGCCCCTGGACGACGCGCGCGTGCGCCGAGCCATCAACCTGGCTATCGACCGCGAGGAAATCGTGGAGGCCGTCTACTTCGGCAACGCCGTGCCCGGCGGCCCCCTGAGCCCCGGCCTCGGCGACTGGGCGCTGAGCACCGAGGAGTTCGACTGCTACACCCCCGACCCCGAGGCGGCCAGAGCGCTCCTCGCCGAGGCCGGCTATGAGAACGGCTTCGAGCTCGAGATCCTCGGCTTCGGCACCATCCGGGTGGTCTCGGACTTAGCCCAGGTGGTCCAGGCGCAACTGCGGGACGTGGGCATCGACGCCACCGTAAACATCGAGGAGTTCGGCCAGTTCGTGCAGGACTGGCGCAATTCCAACTTCGACGCCTTTGTGAGCCTTAACGGCGGCAGCACCGACCCCGACGGCTACCTGCACCGCACCTTCTACACGGGCGGCTCGACCAACGTCTACCTCTACAGCGACCCCGAGGTGGACAGGCTCCTGGACGAAGGCCGCACCACCACTGAAGAGGAGGCGCGCTACCAGGTCTACGCCGAGCTCCAGCGTAAGCTCGCCTGCGAAGGGCCCATCGTCCACGTGGCTTACGCCACCCTCTTCAGCGCCCACCGCGAGGGCGTCTTGGGCTTCGAGCAGCTTCCCACCCGCGGCCTCCGCCACCTTCGCAACGTCACGCTCGAGTAGAAGGACCGGTGGGGCTCTGCGCGCTTTGAAGCT
The DNA here is from genome assembly GCA_030858465.1 of Deinococcota bacterium. NCBI lineage: Bacteria > Thermotogati > Deinococcota > Deinococcota bacterium. The sequence continues at coordinate 3,458 of JALZLY010000383.1, read as the reverse complement.
CGCAAAGCCCCACCCTGAGCCCCACCCTGAGCCATGGTCAGCTACACCGTCCGCAGACTTCTCGACCTCGTCTTCGTGCTCTTCTGCGTCTCGCTGCTGGTCTTTTTGATGCTGCGCCTCATCCCCGGCGACGCCGTGCAGATCATGCTCGGGGCCAACGTGGACATCACCCCCGAGCGCGTCGAGGCCCTGCGCCGCGGGCTCGGCCTGCACCTGCCCCTGCACCAGCAGTACCTCGAGTGGATGGGCGGGGTTCTGCGAGGCGACCTGGGCCGGAGCGTGTGGACGGGCCGGCCGGTCGGCCAGGAGATTGTGGGCAGATTGCCGATCACCCTCCAGATCACCTTTTTCGCGCTCCTGTTCAGCATTGTCTGCTCGTTTCCGCTGGGCATCTTGGCGGCGCAGGCGCGGGGCGGCCGGGCCGACGACTTGGTGCGCATCGTCTCGATCCTGGGGCTTACCCTGCCGTCCTTCTGGGTGGGCGTCCTGCTCCTCTACGTCTTCTCGCTGCACTTTCCCGCTTGGCCGGTGCTGGGCTACGTGGCCTTTACGGCGGACCCCGTAGGCAACCTCGCCCGGCTGGCCCTGCCGGTCTTTGCCGTGTCCCTGCCGATGATCGCCGGTCTGACGCGCATTCTGCGCTCGAGCCTGCTCGAGGTCTTGAGCCTCGACTACGTCCGCACCGCCAAGGCTAAGGGCCTGCGTCAGCGCTCGGTGCTCTACAAGCACGCCCTGCGCAACGCCATGATCCCGGTCATCACCGTGATCGGCGTGCAGACCGGCTATCTGCTCAGCGGCGTGGTGGTGATCGAGCAGGTCTTCGCCATCCCCGGCCTGGGCCGGCTCGTCATCGGCGCCATAAACGAGCGCAACTATCCGCTGGTACAGGGGGTGATCCTGGTGGTCACGGCCATTTTCGTCCTCATCAACTTGCTCATCGACCTCGCCTACGCCTTCATCGACCCTCGGGTGGAGTACACGTGACGCCCTTGAAGCAGGCATGAGGAACTTTTTCACCCGCTTGTGGCGCAACCAAGTCGGCTCTTTCGGCTTCGCCCTGAGCCTCTTGGTGGTCCTCGCCGCGCTCTTCGCGCCGCTGCTCAGCCCGCACGACCCCCTGGGCCAGAACATCCGCAGCCGCTTTCAGGGGCCCTCGAGCGAGCACCTGCTGGGCACCGACAACTTCGGCCGCGACATCCTCTCGCGCCTGCTGCACGGCTACCGCACCAGCGTCTCGGTCGCCTTTGGCGCGGTCGGCGTCGCGCTCGTCTTAGGCGGCAGCCTCGGCTTGGTCGCCGCCTACCTGGGCGGCGCGGTCGACCGCCTCATCATGCGCTTCATGGACGTGCTCCTGGCCTTTCCCATCATCCTCCTGGCGATTGCCGTCCTGGCCGTCCTGGGCCCCGGCAGTCACAACACCGCGCTGGCCATCGGCACCGTCTACCTGCCGATCTTCGCGCGCCTGGCGCGTGCCCCCGCGCTCAGCATCCTCTCCTGGGACTACGTGGCCGCGGCCCGGGCGCTCGGCGCGAGGAGCCCCAGGATCATCTTCAAACACGTCGCCCCCAACCTCGCCGCGCCCCTCATGGTGCAGACGACGCTGTCGCTGTCGACCGCCATCTTGGTCGAGTCCTCGCTGTCCTTTTTGGGCCTGGGCACGCAGCCGCCGACGCCGTCTCTGGGCCTGATGCTCGCCGACAGCCGCGACTACATGCTGCTCTCGCCCTGGGTGTCGGTCTTTTCCGGCTTGGCTATTCTCGTCGCCTCCTTGGGTTTCAACCTCTTCGGCGACGGCCTGCGCGACCTGCTCGACCCCACTTTGCGGGGTCTGGAATGAGCCCAAGCTGGCGGCGGGAGAGCCTCTAGACCTTGTTCTTTTTAGACCTTGTTCTTTTTTGCTTTGGGAGCGGGCTTGACCAGCGCCGGGCAGGTGATTCTGGTCGCGCAGATCCGGCTGCTCTGCTCATGACCACCGGCATCTTGCTGCTCGGAGAACGGGACAGTCTGGGGCGCAAGGGGCTGGCCGCCGCCTCATCGCCGGCATCGTCTTCTTGTACGGCGCGCGCTGAGCGCCGCGGGTTTGACCCAGTGGTCTAAGATTTGACCCAGTGGTCTAAGAGAGGTATCCTGTCGGGGAAAACCATCGAAGGAGGACATAATGCACAAGATGCACAAGCTGTTGACTCTCGTGGCGGTGCTCGCGCTCCTAGGCAGCGCGCTCGCCCAGACCATCACCTTTGCCACCTGGGGCGGCACCGAGGATCTCGACATCTACGAGGAGCTGATCGCCGACTTCGAGGCGGCCAACCCCGGCGTCACCGTCACCGTCAACCACATCCCCTCGGCGGGCGACTACGAGCAGAACCTGGCCACCCTGATCGCCGCGGGCAACGCGCCGGATGTCTTTTTCATCAACAACATCTCGATGCCGGGCTTTGCCGCGCAGGGCGCCTTTATGTCGCTCGAGGATCGCGCCGCCGAGTTCGACCTGGACGACTTCTTTCCCGGCCACCTGGACGCCTTTCGCTACGAGGGTGAGCTGATCGTGGTCCCCAGGGACATCTCCAACCTGGTGCTCTTTTACAACGCCGACATGTTCCGCGAGGCCGGCTTGGAAGAGCCCGGCGACGGCTGGACGCGCGAGGACTTTCTTGACGCCGCCCGCGAGCTGACCATCGACCAGGACGGCGACGGCAACCCCGACCAGTTCGGTTTCGGCTTCTCGACCTTCTGGCTCTTCTGGCAGCCCTGGGTCTGGTCCGCGGGCGGGAGCTTTTTTGCCGAAGACCACAGCGCCTTTACGCTGAACGAGGGGGCGGCCTTGGAGGGTCTCGAGTTCTACGCGGGCCTGCGCTGCGACGAGAACGTCGCGCCGACCGCCGCGCAAGCCGCCGACCGCGCCGCCGCCAGCATGTTCGCCGACGGCGACGCCGCGATGATCGTCGACGGCCGCTGGCGCGTGGCGCCCCTAAACGCCAGCGAAGCGGTGGCCTTCGAGTGGGACGTGGTGCAGTTCCCCGCCGGACCGGCCGGCTCGGTCGTCGACGCCGACGGCTCGGGCTGGGGCATCTCGAGCACCAGCTCAAACCCCGACCTCGCCTGGAGCTTTATCGAGCACGTCGCCTCGCCCGAGGCGATGACGCGCTTTACCGAGGCGGGTCTGATCATCCCGGCGCGCCGCAGCGTCGGCATCACCGAGGCCTTTGTGCAGCCCGACGTCCCGCCCGCCAACGACATGGCCTTTATCGAGGCGAACGAGACCGCCCTCCCCACCGAGACCTTCGAGGGCTGGGGCGAGTTCGTGAGCCTCTTGAACGAGGGCATGAGCGAGGTCTGGCTCTGCAACGCGAGCGTCGCCGAGGGTCTGGGCATGGTCGAAGACGACATCGACGACCTCCTGGCCGAGTACCGCTAACGCGGCAGGGGCCGGGGGTCAGAATTTTGCCGACCCCCGGCCC
>JALZLY010000382.1 GCA_030858465.1 Deinococcota bacterium | reverse complement strand
CGCTGATATTGGGCGGTACGCTGCCGCCGCCGTTGGCGCCGATATACCGACTGCTCCAGCCGCTGGAACCGCCGCTTATGCGCAGGGAGAGGCCTTCGCCAGCCGCGGGGGGAGGTGTGGGTGCGGGTGCAGGGTCTTCATCGCTCGAGCTGCTCGTCTTTGTAACCGCCTTTTGCCAGTAAGGAGCGTGAAAGCTATTGATGGGCGCAGCAGTAGAAACGGCTTGCGCGGTCTGCCCAGTTGTTAGATTGATAGTGAAGACCTGCCAGCTGCCGCTCTGCAAGATGCTATAGGCTAAAAATTTGCCATCAGCTGTGATGTGAGGGTGTTCAATGCCGCTCGAGTGAGAAACCAGCGCCTTGGTCGTTTTGGTCGTCACGTTCCTCAAGAGCACCCGGTCCCTTTCGGCCAACTTCACCAGTCCCGCTACTAAAGCACCATCATCGCTAATACTGGGATGCTTGAGTACATTGGTGCGCTTAAAGGCAGTCATATAGCTGTTGCTGGTCCTGTCGTAGCGCAGCACATGGTGAGCTGTTGCCGTAGGGCGGACCAGCGCGATATAGCGTCCATTGCTGCTTACCGAAGGCTGCAGCTGGTCACTGCTCACGCTTAGGATGCTCTCGGTAAAAGTGGCGCCGCTGTAGGTGCGAATAAAGACGGCGCGCTTGCCCGCAGCGTTGCTGCCCTCCCAGACCAAGGTGTTGCCGTTCGCCGACATGGAAACGTTCTTCTCGTCATAGCCCGTCGTGGTCAAGCGGGTGATACTCTTGGTATTTACGATCATGCGGTAGATTTCGAAGTTTTTGTCGTCAGGATCTTTCATGGCAAAGACGACCGTGTTGCCGTCCAAGCTGACGGCTATCGAATCGATTTCCCGGCCGCTGGCGAGCAAGCCGGACTTTTTGTCATCGCTCTGGTCGGCCAGATAGAGTTGCCACTGGCAGTTGTTGCAGTTGGGATTGTGGCGGATAAAGGCGATATACCCGCCTGCTCCAGGGAGCACCGCTTGTGTGGAGAATTCATCTTCCGTGGAGGATTCATCAAGGGTGAATTCCTCAACAACTTCCGGTGCCTCGCTGGCGATGTCTAAGGTTTCCGTACCGGTGAGCTCTGCTATGCTGTCGGCGAGCTCGAGTTCCGCCGCGTTGATGTCGGCGTCGGTAAAGAGCATGGCCGCTGTCTCTTTTGAGTGGTCGGTCTCGAGGATGTTGTCCTGCGTGCCGCATCCCGCGATAAGCGCGAGAAGCAGGGTGAGCGCGGCTGCAAGCATCAGCGCGTGGCGCCTAATAAGGTCCATCTTGTACCCCCATCATCTTTCCCTCAGTCAGGTTACAGAACCAGGGCTGGGTGTAAGGGATGCCAACAGTGCAAGAGGGCACTGCCCCAAGAGACATTCCTGTCGCTGCCTGGTTCTGTTTAAGGCCTGTCTATGCTTCAGCACCTATAAAAGGCGAGCCCAAGTAAGTTTTATAGGGTTGAAGGCAGGTGGCAAAACGAGGTGAAATATACCTTCAGCAGAGTTTTACGGCTTGTGATAAATTGCTTGTGTTACGCTGCCTGTAAATTTCGGCATATGCCGAATGACAGGGGTTCCCCAAGAACCACGCCCTGACCTCCTCAAAGGTTGACTATAAATTATAAAAGCATGAGAACAATTAAGCGAAACTTAACTTTTCTCCGAGGCTCTTGCGGAGTTTGCCGCGCTCGTCCGTCATCACGTCGCAGAGGTATTGCGGCTCGCTCGTATCAGCCTCGACGAGCGTCTCAAACTTTTGTCCCCGTAGTGAAGCGTGGTAGTGAGGCGTGGGCCTTGACGCAACCAGCTTACGGAGCCGGTGCGGGGAGCGGCGGTCAAAAGTCTTCAACCAGGTCCTGCCAGTCGGGATCTGCTAATACCAAGTGCCTTTTCAAGCGCCGCTTTTGCGCTTGAAAAGTGCGCGTGCTCCGAGCGAAGCGAGAACGGGTTCGCGCATACCCTTAGGCGCGTTCGGTTTGCGACACTTTGAAGGGCAATTGGTATAACATGGCTTATAGGAGGAAACTTGAGCCGACAGTCACCGGACATCCCCCTGCCTCCCCGGCTCCTCGAGGCCCTGCAAGGGCTTGCTCGAGCCTACCGTCAGCAGGGGGCGGATCTTTTCGTCTTCGGCTCGTTTGCCCGCGGCGACGCCCGCCGGACCTCCGATTTGGACCTCGGCGTCGAGTGGCGCGGCGAACCTTCAAAGCGCACCTTCTCACGACTGTACGACGACGTGCAGGCGCTTCCGACCATCCGCAAGATCGACCTCGTCGACTTCTCCCAGGCTTCCCCCGGCTTCCGGTGCCTCGCCGAGCGGGACAAGCTTCCCCTGGCATGACGGACGCGAGACAGGACGCTCTAAAGCGCGACTTCGACGATATTCTCGGCCGCTTCGGCGAGGCCTTGGCGCTGCCCGCGGGCGACATCGTCCGCGACTCGGCCATCTTGCGCTTCGAACTGACCTTCGAAGTCGCCTGGAAGCTGTGCCAGCGTCTCGTTCGTGAGCAGGGGCTGGAGGCGAACAGTCCCCGCCAGGCGTTCCAGCA
>JALZLY010000381.1 GCA_030858465.1 Deinococcota bacterium | reverse complement strand
TGGTCACCGGTGCGAGCGGCGGGGTGGGCAGCCTGGCGGTGGCGCTGTTGGCGGGCCGCGGCTTTACGGTAGCGGCGAGCAGCGGCAAAAGGCGGGCGCATGAGTGGCTGCGCGGCTTGGGCGCCTCGAGCGTCTTGGACCGCGCGGCGCTGGCCGAGCCCTCGCTCAAGCCGCTGTTGAAGCCCTCCTGGCAGGGCGGGGTGGACACCGTCGGCGGCCAGACGCTGGCGACGCTGCTCAAGAGCCTCTACTGGGGCGGGGCGGTAGCGGCCTGTGGGCTGGTGGGCGGCACCGAGCTGAACACAAGCATCTACCCCTTTATCCTGCGCGGGGCGAGGCTGTTGGGCATCGACTCGGCGGCCTGCCCGATGGCGCGGCGCAGTGCGGCCTGGGCGAAGCTGGCCGGCGAGTGGCGGCCGGCGGACCTCGAGGCGATGACCGAGGAGATCGGCCTGGACGGCCTCGAGGCGGCTGTTCAAAAGATCCTCAAAGGTGAGATGCAGGGCCGCGTCCTGGTCGATCTGGACGCCTGAACCCTGCCCACCGTGCTATAGCTGGCTATAGCTGTTCGGCCGAACCTTACTCGAGCTCGAGCGTCTCGTTCTCGCCGCCCTCGGCGCGCTTGCCGGTCGTCACGGCCTTCAAATAGCCACCCAGCATGACCATCAGACCCGAGGGCGAGTCCCAGTACTGGGCGCCCGAGACCGCGACCTGCAGGAGGGCGATCTGCGGGTCGTCCAGGCCCTTGGGGAACCAGGCCCTCAGCGGCTCGCTCCAGAGCTCTTTCATCTTGGCCTTGTCGCGGCTGATAAGGCCCTTGCCGGCCACCGAGACGTAGCGGTTGCTGGAGGGATCGACGTAGGCGACGTTGACCTGCGAGTCGGCCTCGAGCTCGGCGGTCTTGCCGCTGTCGAAGGCGGTAAAAAACCACAGGTTGCCGCCCACGTCCTGCTCCTGGGTAGCCATGGGGCGGCTGTGCAGTTCGCCGTCCGGCGCTCTCGTGGTCAGCATGGCGATCCTGATGCCCTTGATCTCCTCGTTCAGCTTCTTGATCGCTTCGTCGTGCGTCATGGTTGCGTCCGACATGGCAAATCCTCCCTTGTAAACGAACCCTATCCTACGGGGAAGGTGCTGGGTTTTCAGTAGGCTGCGCCAAGTCTCCCTGGGCCAAGTCTCCCTGCGCCAAGCCCACGAGGCGGCCGGGGTCGCCGAGCCGGACGGTGCCGCCCCCACGATTTTCGCCGTGATCCCCCGAGGGACCGACGAGGCTTTGGAGAGGGTCGTGGTCGTCGCCTTTGAGCACGAGGCGCTCGAGGCCTATCAGGAGGCGCTCGAGAGGGGAGAGGAGTAAACGGCTGTCTCGAGCCCCGCGGCTACCTCAGGGCGTTTTTGAGGGCTGGGTCCAAGAGGTCGCGCAGGCCGTCGCCGAGAAAGTTGAAGCCCATCACGCAGACCATGATGGCGAGGCCGGGAAAGACGCCCATCCAGGGGGCCTCCTGGAGAAAGGCGCGGCCCTCGGCGAGCATGCGCCCCCAGCTCGGGTCCGGCGGCTGCGTGCCCAGCCCGAAAAAACTGAGGGCGGCCTCGGCGAGGATGGCAAAGGCCAGGCTGAGCGAGATCTGGACGATGATTGGCGCGAGGGCGTTGGGGAGGATGTGCTGGAGGATGATGCGGCCGTCTCCCTGCCCGAGCGCCCGGGCGGCACTGACGTACTCGAGGCCCCGCACGGCGATCACCGAGCCGCGCGTGACGCGGGCGAAGATGGGAATGTAGACGATGGCGATGGCGATCATCGCATTGCCCACGCCGCGCCCGAGAATCGCCATGACGGTGATGGCGAGCAAGACCGCGGGAAAGGCGAAGAGGATGTCCATGACCCGCATGACCAGCTCGTCGAGCCATCTTCCATAAAAGCCGGCGAGCGCGCCCAGGAAGACCCCGAAGGTCGCGGAGATGGTTACCGCGATAAAGGCCACCTGAAAGGAGACACGGGCGCCGTGGAGGATGCGCGAGAGGATGTCGCGGCCAAAGTCGTCGGTGCCGAAGGGGTGCTCTAAGCTGGGCGGGGCAAAGCGGGCGGTGAAGTCCATCGCCATAGGGTCGTAGGGCGCGAGCCGGTGACCGGCAAGGGCGATAATGCCAAAGACGAGGATGATGAGGCCGCCCGTCACGATCAGGCCGTGCCCTGTCGCGCGCCTCAGAAAACGGTGAAATCCTGCCAGGCTTAGGGCCACGCTCAGGCGTACTCCACGCTCGGGTCCAGGAGCACGTAGGAGAGGTCGGTGAGGAAGCTGATCACCGTAAAGGCCACCGCCGTCACCAAGACCGAGGCCTGCAGCATCGGATAGTCGCGCTGCAGGGTGGCGGCCAGGGCGAGCGAGCCCAAGCCGGGCCAGGCGAAGATGATCTCGACCACCACCACCGCGCTGAAGAGGGCGGCCATCTGCAGCCCGACGATGGTGACGATGGGAATGGCGGCGTTGCGGAAGACGTGCTTGACGATGATCACCCGTTCGCTCAAGCCCTTGGCCCGGGCGGTGCGGACGTAGTCGCGGTGGAGCACCTCGAGCAATGACGAGCGCACGAAGCGTGCCATGATCGAGCCGCTGATGATGCCCACGGTGGTGGCGGGCAAGACGAGATGGCTGAGCCACGCGCCCAAACCCTGGCTGAGCGGGACGTAACCGCTCGAGGGCAGGACGCGGAGGTGCTCGGCGAAGACCAGGATGAGCAGGATGCCCATCCAGAAGTCTGGAATCGACACGCCGATCTGGCTCATGACCGAGGCGCCGAGGTCGGTGCGGCTGCCGGGCTTGAGGGCGGAGAGCACGCCAGCGGGCAGGGCGACACTGAGCCCCACGAGCAGGCCCGCGAAGGCGAGGACGAGGGTGGCGGGCAGGCGGCGGGCGATCTCCCCACCGATCGGCCTGCCGCTCAAGAGGCTGACGCCGAAGTCGCCACGGGTGACGATGCCGCCGAGCCAATCGGCGTACTGGATGGGCAGGGGCCGCTCTAAGCCGAGCTGCCGGCGCAGGGTGGTGATCGCCTCGGGCGTCGCGTGCACGCCGAGGCGCACCCTGGCGGGGTCGCCGGGGATGAGCGGCACGATGCTGAAGGTGAGGATGGAGACCCCCAAGAGGACGAGCAGCAGGGTGCTCAGGCGCTGGAGGAGATAGCGGGAGCTCACAGGCTAGGGGAGGGGCGG
>JALZLY010000380.1 GCA_030858465.1 Deinococcota bacterium | reverse complement strand
ACCCTAAACGATAAAACGATATGGACCTTTCTCTCTTGCTGCAAGCGATTGTTTCGGGCGTCTTCGCCTCCGGGCTCTATGCGCTCGTGGCGGTGGGCCTGGCCATCGCCATCGGCGTGATCGGCATCGTCAACTTCGCCCACGGCGAGTTTTTCATGGTCGGGGCCTTTTTGGCCTACGCGCTTTTCGTCACCTTCGGTTTCGACCCCGTCGTCTCGTTATTTTTCGTCGCGCCGGCGATGTTCGCTCTCGGCGCGGTCATCTATAGGGGCACCATCCACTACGTCTTGGGCGCGCCCGAGCTCAACCAGATGCTCCTGACCTTTGGCATCGGCATCATCTTGCAGAACCTGGCGCTGCTCATCTGGGGCGGCGATCCCCGCACCATTTCAGGCGTGCCCTACCGCGCCATCGGCTACCAGTTCGAGACCCTCTTAGGCCGCGTGAGCATCGGGGTGGTGCCGCTTGCCAGCTTTCTCGTCTCGCTGCTGCTGGTGGGCGGCCTCTACTACGTGCTCGCCGCCACGCCCTTCGGCAAGGCGATGCGGGCGGTGGCGCAAAACCGCATCGGCGCCAGCCTGGTGGGGCTCGAGGTGAACCGCATCTACCTCGTCGCCTTTGCGCTGTCGGCGGCCCTGGCCGGGCTGGCGGGCGTGATGATCGCCGTCATCCAGTCGCCGACGCCCACCGTCGGCTTCGCCTTTACCCTGAAGGCCTTCGCCATCGTGGTCTTGGCGGGGCTCGGCAACATCAGGGGCATCCTCTGGGCCTCGCTGTTGGTGGCGCTGTCCGAGTCGCTGGTGGCGACGATGGTGCCGGGCGGCGACGCGCTGCGCAACGCGGTCTTCTTCGCCATCATCTTCGTGGTCCTGGTCTGGCGCGGCTGGAGAGTAGCGTGAGGGGGCTCCTGCGCGACCTGCTGCTGGTGGCGGCGCTGGCCGTCCTGCTCTACTTCGTGCCCTCTTTCCTGCGCGACCTCTACGGCCGGGCCTCGGTCAGCTACCTCGCCATCGCCGTCAATGGTCTCACTCTGGCCATCCTGGCCTTGTCCTGGGACATCCTCGGCCGCACCGGCCAGTTGTCCTTGGCCCACGCGGCCTTTTACGGCGCGGGCGCCTACAGCGTGGCGATCTTGCTCAGAACGGCTGAGCTGCCGCTGTGGCTGGGCATTCCTCTGGGCGGCGTGGTGGCGGCGGCCTTGGCGCTCCTGCTCGGCTCGGTGACGCTCAGGCTCAAGGGCATCTACTTCGCGATCGCCACTCTGGCCTTTACCGAGGTCCTGCGCGCGGTGGTGCATCAACTGCCCACCAGGGTGGCGGGAGGCGCGGCGGGCATCAACGTGGCGCCGCTCTTCAGGCCGCAGTTCGTGGCGGGGGAGATGGAGCGCTGGGAGCTGGCCTTTCTCCGCAGCGAGGCCTACTTTCTCGTCTACGCCGGGCTGCTCGTCTTGGCGCTCCTCATCAGCGTCTACATCCAGCGCTCGAGGCTGCGCGCGGCCTTTACCGCCATTCGCACCAACGAACAGGTGGCGGCGGTGATGGGGGTCAGGCCCGCGCGCTACAAGCTCTTGGCCTTTGCTCTCTCCAGCTTTATCGTCGGCCTCTTGGGCGCCGTCGAGGCGCACCGGGTCGGCTCGGTCAACCCCCACGAGACCTTCAGCGTCGCCATCACCGTCTTGGCGCTGGTCACGCCCATCTTCGGCGGGCTCTACACCACGCTCGGGCCGGTCCTGGGCGCGGGGCTGCTGTCGGGGCTCGAGGAGACGCTCAGGCGCACCCTCTCCGAGGGTTATCTGATCGGCTACGGGGTGGTCCTGGTCCTGTCGATCTTGTTCATGCCGCGCGGCGTGGTGGGGCTTTTGAACGCGCTGGGCCGCAGGCTGGGCAGCCGCAGGAGAACGCGGTGAGCCCCAACACCAGTCGCCCCAACACCAGTCGCCCCAACACCAGCCTGATGAGCGTGGCGGGTCTCGGCAAGAACTTCGGCGGTCTGGCGGCGGTCGCCGACCTCTCCTTTACCGTGGAAAGAGGCGAGGTCCTGGCGATCATCGGCCCCAACGGCGCGGGCAAGACGACCACCCTCGACATGATCTCGGGGATGACCCTGCCGTCGAGCGGCAAGGTTCACTTTAGGGGCGAGGACATCACCCGCCTTTCCCCCGCGGCACGCTGTCGCCTGGGCATCGGCCGGGCCTTTCAGGTGGTCCAGCCCTTCCACGAGATGAGCGTCCTAGAAAACGTACTTGTGGGCGCGCTCTTCGGCAAGGCGGGCGTGGGCGAAAGGGAGGGCCGCCGGATCGCCGCGGAGGCCCTGGAGCGCTGCGGCCTTGCGGCTATCCGCGACAAGCCCAGCGAGGAGCTGACCCTGATGGAAGAAAAGCGGCTCGAGATAGCCCGGGCGCTCGCCACCCAGCCCGAGGTCTTGCTCTTGGACGAGGTGATGGCCGGCCTGCGCCCGGCCGAGGCGCGCGAGGCGGTGGGCCTGGTTAGGAGCGTGCAGGAGAGCGGCGTGACGGTCATCTTCATCGAGCACGTGATGCCGGTAGTGCGCGACCTCGCCGACCGGGTGGTGGTCATGGACTACGGCAAGAAGCTTGCCGAGGGTTCCTACGCCGAGGTCACCCGCCATCCCAAGGTTATCGAAGCCTATCTCGGCAGCGAGGAGGTAGCCTGATGCTCCTGGACATCAAGGACTTGAGCGCCGGTTACGGCAAGATCCAGGTGCTCTGGGGCGTCTCTCTGCGCGCCGAGGAGGGCGAGTTCGTCTCCATCGTCGGCGCCAACGGCGCGGGCAAGACCACCCTCTTGCGAGCGGTCTCGGGCCTGATTCCCGTGCGCGGCGGTGCGATACGCGCCTTTGGCCAGGACCTGCGCGGCCTGACGGCGGCGCAGGTAGTCAGGCGCGGGGTCGGTCACGTGCCCGAGGGGCGGCAGCTCTTTGGGCTGATGACGGTCCTCGAGAACCTGATGAGCGGCGCGGACTACCTGCCGGAGGCCAAGGCGAGGGCGGGGGAGAGCCTGCGCTTCGTCTACGCGCTCTTTCCCCGCCTGGCCGAGCGCAAGGGCCAGCTCGCCGGCACCCTCTCGGGCGGCGAGCGGCAGATGGTCGCCATCGGCCGGGCCCTGATGAGCCGGCCCCGCCTGCTGCTGGTAGACGAGCCCAGCCTGGGCCTAGCGCCCGCCCTGGTGACCATCGTCTTCAGGGCGCTCAAAGAGGTCAACCGCGAAGGCGTCACGGTGGTCTTGGTCGAGCAGAACGTCAGGCAGTCCCTGGCCTTGGCCGACCGGGCCTATGTGCTCGAGAACGGCGAGGTCAAGAAGGAGGGCGCGGCTAGGGACCTGCTGGCGGACCCGGAGGTTCAGGCGGCCTACCTGGCGATGTAATCTGGGTGATCATGTGATTTCCTGGGTGCTGCCTTTGATCCCCCGCCCTAGCGGGCACCCCCTTGATAAGGGGGCAGGGGGATTGAGCGCGGCCCCGTCGACAAGGGCTGTCGACAAGGGCTAAGGAGTGGATATGACGACGTTCAAGACAGTCGACGAACTGAAGGCGGCGGTAGGGCTCGAGCTCGGCCCCGGTCCTTGGCTCGACATCGACCAGGAGCGGGTGAACCGTTTTGCCGAGGTGACGGGCGATGCGCAGTGGCTTCACGTGGACCCCGAGCGGGCCAGGGCCGAATCGCCCTTCGGCGGGACCGTCGCCCACGGCTTCCTGACCCTGAGCCTGCTGTCGGCGCTGCTGATGGAGCTCTTGACGGTCGAGGAGGCCGGCAGTATCGTCAACTACGGCTTCAACAGGGTGCGCTTGCCCGCGCCGGTGCTGGTGGGCTCGAGGCTGCGGCTGTGGCTCAGGGTCGCTGAAGTGACCGTGGTAGCGGGCGGCGTGCAGGTGAGCTTCGCGGTGACGCTCGAGAACGACCGGCAGGAGAGGCCGGCCTGCGCGGCGGAGCTGCTCTTTCGCTACTACCGTTGAACCGAGCCAGACCACCAGGTGGCCTTGCTCTTCACTCGAGGTGGATTTGGCTCCTGTCTACCATCTTGCCGGCGTCCAGGGTAAAGAAGAAGGTGGCGCCCTTGCCCGCTTCGGCCTTCGCCCAGATGCGCCCGCCGTGACGCTCGACGATGCGCTTGACGGTGACGAGGCCGATGCCCGTGCCCGTAAAGGCGGCTTCGGTGTGCAGCCGGCGAAAGGGCTGGAAGAGCTGGTGAGCGTAGTCCATGTCGAAGCCCGCGCCGGTGTCGCGGACGAAGTAGGCCGCCTCGCCGTCCCCCTCGGTGCGCCCAAAGGCGACCAGGGCCTGGTCGCTCAGAGAGCTGAACTTCCAGGCGTTGTCGAGCAGGTTCTCGAGCGCGATGCGCAAGAGGCCTCTGTCACCCTCCGCCACCAGGCCCCCTTCGCAGCGGAAGAGGTGAGGGTTCGGGTAGTGCCCGCGCAGGCCCTCGGCGACGGCGACGGCGAGTTTGGAGAGATCGACGCTCTCCAGCCTGAGCTCGTGGCGCGACACCCTCGACAGCTTCAAGATATCGTCGATGAGCTGGCCCATGCGCCGGGTGTTGAACTGGATGCGCTCCAAGTAGTAGCCCGCGGTCTCGTCCAGGCTGTCGCCGTAGTCCTCGACGAGCGCCTGCGAAAAGCCGTCGATGCCGCTTAGCGGCGTGCGCAGGTCGTGCGAGACGGCGTAGGCGAAGGCCTCGAGCTCCTGGTTGATCCGCTCGAGCTGCTCGGTGCGCACCATGACGCGCTGCTCCAGGCTCTCGTTTAGATCCTGGGTCGCCGCGAAGAGGCGGGCGTTGTCTACCGCGACGCTGGCGCGGCGGGCGAGCTCCTCGGCGAGCTCCAGATCGCTCTCGTGGTAGAGCCTCTCCGACTCGGCCAGGACGAAGGTGATGGCGCCGATGGCCCTGCCGCGCACCTCGAGCGGCACGATGAGCGCCGAGCGCATGCCCACCCGGCGGATGATATCCAGGTGCTCGGCGTCCTGCGCGGCGGCCTCGAGCACGGCCTCGGAAATCTCCGGGTAGAACTCCGCCTCGCCCGTGCGGAGAACGCGGGCAATGCCGCGCTCCGCCGTCAGGTCGGGAGGGTAGCGGCTCTGCAATTCCCGGCCAAAGGCGACCTTGCTCGGGTCGACGTGCTGGAGTGCCAGGCGCTGGAGCCCGCCCGCTTCGTCCAGAATATCGATGGCGCACCAGTCGGCCATGCTGGGCACAGCGAGCCGCGCCACGCTGTCGAGCGTCGCTTCGTAATCCAAAGAGGAGGCCAGGACCGTGCTCGCCTCCGCCAGGAAGCTCAGCCGGCGGCCGGCCGTCTCGGCCAGGACGCGCGCCTGGTGTTCGCTCTGCAGCAGCCGCTCCCGCTCCTCCTCGGCCTCCTTGCGCTCGGTGATGTCGAGCGCGATGCCGCTCATGCGCAGGGGCTCACCCCGGGCGCCGCGCAAGACGTCGCCGATGCTGGCGATCCAGCGCAGGCTGCCGTCCTTGCGCAGGACGCGGTGCTCGACGGCGTAATCCTGATCGTCTGCGAGGGCGCGCCTGATCGCTTCGGCGACGCGCTCGCGGTCGTCCGGGTGAATGAGCGCCATGAACTCGTCCTGGGCGCCGTCGAACCCCTCTTCGAGGGCGTAGAGCCGCGCCCAGCCCTCCGACCAGCTCACCTTACCCGCCGTGATGTTCCAGTCCCAGACCCCCATGCCGGCGGCCTTGAGGGCAAAGTCCAGGCGGGCCAGGTAGAAGATATCCGGCAGGCCGGCGATCAGCGCGTCGGGAAACTCCCGCTCCTCCTCGAGGCGCTCCTCGCTCTGGCGCGGGGCTCGAGCCTTAGCCACAGCGCTCCGCCAGCCGGAGCGCAGGGCTTCCCAGGACCTCTCCAAGACTGGTCAACACAGCTCTTTATACCACCCAAGCCTTTGGCCCAGGGTGTATGGCTCCTGTCCGGCTGCTCCTGCTCGAGACCGCCTCGCGCCCGGCAACCTGTAGACGCCCGGCAGGCCCTCAGGGTTGGCCGCCTATCGCCGGGGCGGGTTGCGGGCCCCTCGTCGGCCCCTGTACCACCGGCCTGCCCTCCTCCCACTCGAGCCTGTCCAGCCACATCAAACGGCGCTCGCCCCTGAGCCCGGCGGAGGTCACCTCCCAGACGTGGTAGACGAGCCAGGTCTGGCCCTCGTCGTCTAGGGTGATGGTCTGGTGCCCGGGGCCGACGATGGGCGGCCGCTCGGTCATGACGCTCGAGAGGATCGGGTTCTCGGTCGCCTCCTGGCACGGCCCCGTCGCCGTCTCGCAGACGGCGTAACCGACCGCGTACTCGTGTCCGGCATAGGAGTTGCCCGAGTAGAAGAGGTAGTAGCGGCCGTCCTGAAGCCACATCGTCGGCGCCTCGACGACGCGGCCCTCCCAGGGCTTGTCGTTGCGGATGAGGCGTGCTGGCTCGCCGACCAGGCCGAGGCCGTCGGGCGTCATCTCCTGGACGTAGAGATAGGTCGCCATGCCGCAGCAGTTGCCGTCGTTTTTCCAGAGGAGGTAGAGCGTGCCGTCCTCGTCGGCGAAGGGGCTGGCGTCGATCGAGCCGCCCTCGTCGACCTGGCAGACCAGCGGCCGCTCGCTCTCGTCACGGAACCAGCGCCCCGGCTCGTCGCTCATGGCCACGCCGATGCACTGCCGGCCGGAGTCGCGGTCCCTCGCGGTGTAGTAGAGCAGGTAGCGGCCGTCCAGCTCGAGCACCTCCGGCGCCCACACGTCGGGCCGGTTCAGCCGCACCCAGGGGGCCAGGGCGGGCATGGCGTTCCTGGGTATATCCCAGTTGACGAGGTCGCTCGAGCGGCTGACCGGCACGTGCATGCTCATGCTGTTGGTCGCGTAGGCGTAAAAGACCCCGTCCACGCGGATGAGGTGCGGGTCGGGGAAGTTGTTTCTGAGAACCGGGTTCTGGAAGGTCTCCTGGGCGAGGGCGCAGCCGAGCGCCAGCAGGAGCGCGAGGAGGACGCGCCTTGACCGCGCCATCAGTTTTTGAGCCCGGTGCTGGCGACGCTCTCGACGATAAAACGCTGCAAGAAGAGGTAGATGACGAGGACCGGCACCGCCACCACCACCGCGCCCGCCATCATCAGCCCGTACTCGGAGGTGTAGGCGCCCTGCAGGGTGCGCAGGCCGGGCGGCAAGGTCTGCAGGGCCCGGTCGCGGAGGATCAGCAGCGGCCACAGAAAGTCGTTCCAGCTCGCCAAAAAGGTGAGGATGCCCAGCGTCGCCAGGGCGGGCTTGGAGAGCGGCAGGACGATCTTGTAAAAGGTCTGGAACTTGGTGGCGCCGTCTATTTCAGCGGACTCCTCGAGCTCTCTTGGGATGCTCTCGAAAAACTGGCGCAGGAAGAAGACGCCAAAGACGCCGGCCAGACCGGGAATGATCACCCCGGTGTAGGAGTTCAAGAGCCCCAGCCGGTAGATGGTCAGGAAGTTGGGGATCAGGAACATGATGCCGGGCATGAACAGCGTCGCCAGGAGGAGGGTGTAGAGGCCGCGGCGGCCGGGAAAGTCCATGCGCGCGTAGGCGTAGGCGGCCAGCGAGGTGACCGTGAGCGTCAGCACGGTGGAGATGGTCGCCACCATGAACGAGTTTAAAAACCAGCGGGCGATGGGCGTGCTCGGGTTGTCCAGCAGCGTGCGGTAGTTCTCGAGGGTAAAGGTGATGGGTAGCCAGTGGATCTCGCGGGTGAACCACTCGGCCTTGGGCTTCAGTGAGGTCGAGAGCATCCACAGGAGCGGCAGGACGACCAGGAGCGCCACGAAGATGAGCAGGGCGTAGATGAGGACGCGCTGGACGAGCAGGCGCGTGCGTCGTTGCCGCGCGAGTCTAGCTGCGCCGCTAGACCTTGAACCAGACCTTGAACCAGACCTTGAACCAGATTTTGAAGAGGTGTCGCTTGCCACGGAAGGCTCCTTTCGCTGACGAGGGCTGCCAGGTAAAAATCACCAGGCTAGCGCTGGCGGAAGACCCTGAACTGGACGTAGGAGATGACGATCATGATGGTCGCCACCACGAAGGACATCGCCGCGGCGCTGCCCTGGAAGGGCCGCTCGAAGCCCTCGCGGTAGATCCTCAGCATGACCGGCTCGGTGGCGCCGCCGCCGCCCGGTTGCGCCGGCCCGCCCGCGGTCATGAAAAAGGGCTGGCCGAAGAGGTTGAACGAGGCGATGATGGTGATGATCACGATAAAGAGCAGGACGGGCCGGAGCATGGGCAGGGTGACGTGCCAAAACTGCTGCCAGCCCGTCGCGCCGTCGATCGAGGCGGCCTCGTAGAGAAAGCCGGGGATGTCTTGCAGTGCGGCCAGAAAGATTATCATGTTGAAGCCGATCGTCCACCACAGCGTGGCGATGACGATCGACACCCAGGCCCAGGGCAGCGAGGAGAGCCAGCGCGGCGGCCGCACGCCCAGGTCCCAAAGGTAGTAGTTGACCAGGCCGCCCTGGCTCTGAAAGATCCACCACCAGAGCAGGCCGACGACCGCCACCGACAAGACCCAGGGCGCGAAGTAGATGGCGCGAAAGACGTTGCGGCCGGGCGTCTTGGTGTTCAAGAGGACCGCCAGCCCCAGGGGGATGACGACGAGAGGCGGCACGCTGTAGAGGACGAACTGGGCGGTGTTGCCGAGCGCGTTCCAGAACTCGTTGAACTTGAGGGTGCCCGGCGAGAAGAGGTTCAGGTAGTTTTGCAGGCCGACGAAGCGGGTGCTGGCGGGCCGGAGGTAGTCGAACTCGTGAAAGCTGATCCACAGGCCGTTGAAAAAGGGGTAGCCGATAAAGAGGCCAAAAAAGAACAGGTGCGGCAAGATAAACAGGTAGGGCGTGAGGCTGAACCTGCGCCCTTTCGCGCGCGTATGGGGGGCTGCTTCTCGCCGTGGTGCGGTCGTTGCCATACCTTAGCTACCTTTCCTGGAGAAGGAGCTGGGTGCCGGGCAAATTGCCCGGCACCCAGCGTCAGCGATAGTTGACCGCGCTCAGGGGGTGTCTCCGAAGGTCTGGCGGTTTTGCTCGAGCAGCTCGTTGGCGCGCGCCACCGAGTCGTCCAAAGCCTGCTGGACGTCGGTCGCGGTGCCGGCCATGACCGAGGCGACGGCCTCGTTCAGGATCCCGAAGGTGTCGGTGATGCCGGGAACCGAGGGCGGGAAGATGGCCTCGTCGGCCGAGGGCGCGATCGAGGCTTGCGGCTCGACGGCCAAAAATTCCTCGCTCTCGCGCACGTCGGTCAGCGCAGGAATCTGGCCGGCCCTGGCCCACTCGACCGAGTTGCTCAGCACGTAGTCGATAAAGACGCCCACCCCGGCGTCGCGGCACTCGTCTTCGCTGCTCTGGACCGGCAGGGCGAACTGGTGCGAACCGGCCCACACCGCGCCCTGGTCGCCGATCTGCGGGAAGGCCGTGGCCTGACCGTCGAACATCACCGCGTCGCCGGTCAGGTTGGTCGTCTGCCAGATGCCGTTCCAGATCATGCCTACGCTGCCCCCGCGAAAGGCGTTCAGTTCAGAGTCGACCTCGAGGTTTTCCTCGCCGTACTGCCCTTGGGCGCTGCGCATCCACTCCAGGGCCCGCACGCCCGCTTCGCTGTTCCAGGTCGCCTCGGCGCCGTCCTCGTCAAAGGCCTCGCCGCCGAACTGGTGCAGGAGCGAGCGGAAGATCTGCTCGACGGGGAAGCCGGTGGTCAGCATGAAGCCGTAGTCGCGGCCACCCGTCATCGCTTCGGCGGCAGCCTCGAACTCCTCGCGGGTCTGCGGCGGCGTTTCGGTGCCGGCTTCCCTCATCAGGTCGGCGTTGTAGAACATCACCAGCGGGTGGACGTCCAGAGGGATGGCGTAGCGCCTACCGGCGACCTCGCCCGCCGCCCAGACGGCCTCGGGGAACGCGTCGCCGCTGAGGCCTATCCTTTCGACTATGTCGTCCATGGGGCGGAAGACGTTCCTAAAGACAAAGGTCGCTACCTGGTCGGCCCAGATGATGGCCACGTCGGGCAGCGTGTCCGAGGCCGCCGCGGTGGTGAGCTGGGTGCCGTATTCGGGCAGGGTGTTCATGGTGACGGTGATGGTCTCATGCTCGGCGTTGAACCTGTCCACGAGCTGGCCCATGTAGGGGCCGTCGGGACCGGTGAAGGGGTTCCAGTACTGGAGCTCGACCGCCGAGCACTGTTCGGGCAGGCTCATCGTGTCCTGGGCGAGCGCGGCGCCCAGCAGCGAGGCGCTCAGCGCCGCCGCGGCGAGGGCCGCTAGGGGTTTGGCAAGCTTGGGCTTCATGGGGGTCTCCTTTTTGGGGCTAGAGGGCTTTTTTAGGCTAGAGGGCTTTCGCGGAGGTTGCTTAGGGATGCGAGTGGGGTTTGGCCTGGATGGACCTCCTTGGGCGCCGGGGCGCGGGGCTTGGCTGATCGCGCTGATACTGCCCTGGAAGGTACTCGAGGCGCAGCGTCAGGTCCTGGGGGTAGTTGCCAAAGGAGCGGCCGAAGAGGTTGGGGCCGCCCCGATGGAGCGCGTCCGGCTTGACGCCGACGCGCACGGTGATCACGCGCTGGCGCTCGAGTGCCAGCTCGCCGATGGTCAGCGCCGAGAGCGGAAAGGCGTCGATAAAGGCGCCCTCGCCGTTCACCAGCCAGCGTTTCAAGACGCCGTACTGCGAGTCGCTCGTGCTCCACCACTCGGGCGTGAGCTGACCCCGCTGGCCGCCGAAGTCGCCCGGACAGGTCCAGGTGCCGACCTCGGCGCCGTTGATCCAGAGGGTGATATCAGACGGCCAGAGGTTGTTGTGCAGCGGCGCCTCCGAGCAGACCTCCATGCTGACCACCAGGCTCTTGGGCACGGCGGCCCTGGGCAGCCGGTTGGGAAAGGCGTACTCGAGGTAGCCGCTGCGAAACCAGATGAGCCCCGCCCCGCTGCGCTCCGGCTCATAGAAGCTGAGGGGATCGTCCAGGTAGCCGATCAGCGAGGTTTCGCTGGCCAGCCCGCAGGTCGGGCTCGCTTCAAAGCCGGTGAAGGCGCCGACCGGCATGGACACCTCGAGGCTCTTGCTTTCGCCGTTGACGGGCAGCTGGGGGAGTTGCAGGAGCACGTTGTCGTAGCTCCTGGTGCAGACCTTTTGCAGGCCGTGGCTGGCCGGTTGGAGTTCGGTGTGAACGAACTTGGCGCTTTCAAGGATCTTTATCTGGGCGGCGACGGTCGAGGCGGGCATGTCGAGCGCCTGGGCGAGCTCGCTCACCGAGCGGCCGCCGTTCGCCAGGGACTGCAGGATGCGCAGGCGCGGCAGCGAGGCCAGGGCCTTGGCCGCCCGGACGAGGGTTTCGTCGGGCTGTTCTCCTCGAGGTGCAAGGTCTTGCCGCGCAGCATGGCCACTTCCTCTTGTGCC
>JALZLY010000379.1 GCA_030858465.1 Deinococcota bacterium | reverse complement strand
TACCTGTGACTGGCTCGAGGTCAACCATCACAACGGCGCCGCGATTATATGTCACGTAGCGACCCTATCGAAAGCCTCTAACCACGCTTTACGCTCTTGTGGCAGGAGATCGGCCTCGAGCTCGTCTAGGGCGTCTGCGAGGTCGGCGGTGCCGAGGTCGAGTAGGGCCTGCTCATCGCCAAAGACTTCGGGCGCGTATTCGAGAAGGTCGGAAACGGTGTAGTGCTTCCCAGTGAGCTGCTCGAGCCCCCATAGGACGCGGCCGGCTACCTCTAGGTCTATGCGTTCGGGTTGCTCGTTAGCGAGGCGGTAAAGCGTGGTTCTGGACACCCCGCGGCCAGCTTCGACGAGCCTCTGGTTTAACGCGTACACGGTCGCGTTTTCCTGCGCTAACAGGTTGCCTAGTTTCCATTTGAGTACAGGCTCTCTCATGCCTATATATTAACACACAACAGTCCGCTATGTGTTGGCACCATATAAACTAACATGGTACTATTGGACATCTAAGCGATCCTTCCGCCAAGACTGACGCCTTTCAGATTTTACACTCGAGGCCCACAGCACCGTCGGCCAGGAGCGCATGCCAAGCTCTGCGAGGAGGCGCTCGAGATCGTCCTCGAGGTGCTCTTGCGGCTAGTGGGTGGCGACCTTTCCCGGCGTGGCGGCCTAGTGGTCTTGGGCATCACCCTCTTTGGTGACGCTGTTTTGGTGACGCCGTGGCCGAGGTGCTCGACCCGCGCAGCCGCTCGAAGGGCTCAGAGTGCATGCTAGCTCGTGAAGGTCGGACAGGCCCACCAAGCCGGATGCTCTTGGCGGAGGTCGGCCGCGGCATGCTCGGCGTGCTCGGCGCTGCTAGCCAGGCCGAAACAGGTCGCGCCCGAACCCGACATCAGCGGGCCGCGCAGGTCGGTGTCCTCGAGCGCCCCCAAGACCTCGCCGATAACCGGCAGCTGCGCCAAGACAACCCTTTGCAGGCTGTTGCGGTAACCAGGCTTTCTCGTCTCGAGGGAAGCGACGAGAGCAGCGGGCTCGAGCGGCCCATCATAGCCACCATCGTCGCCCAGCCAGCCGTAGGCGGACCTTGCGCTCACCTGTACGCCTGGGTTGACCAGAACGAGGTGAAGGGAGGGGAGCTCGAGCGGGCTCAGCCTCTGCCCTATACCTTGGGCTCTCGCGGCAGGCCAATCTTTGACAAAAAAAGGCACGTCGGCCCCGAGCTCGCGGCCGAGTTCCAGCAGGTCGAGGTCTCCTGGATAGAGCCTGGCGAGGCCGCGCAGGACCGCCGCGGCGTCCGAGGAACCGCCGCCCAGGCCCGCCGCGACGGGGATGCGCTTGGCCAAGCGGATGCGAACGCCCCGCGTCAGGCCCGCCGCCCCCAGATAACGTTCCGCCGCCCGGTAGGCAAGGTTGTCGCGGCCCACAGCCAAGTCCGCGCCGCCGACCTCGAGCCCGATGCCTTCCTCCCCAGCCTCCAACTCAACCGTATCGTGCAGCTCGAGGCGGGCGAAGACCGTGTCGAGCTCGTGGTAACCATCCTCGCGCCTGCCCAGGACGTGAAGACCCAGGTTGACCTTGGCATGGGCCTTCAGGCTAAGGGTCACGCACCGCCTCCGTATCCTGGACCCCAGCATCCCAGACTCCGGCGTCCCAGGCCCCGGCAAGTGCGCTGGCGACCTCGAGATCCGCGGGCGTCGTCACCTTCATGAGCCAGGCGCTGCCCGCCACGAGCGCCACCGCATGGCCCAGTTTGCGCACCAAACCCGCGTCGTCGGTGGTTTGCCAGCCGTCCTCGAGGGCGCGTTCATGGGCCTCGAGGAGGAGGAGGCGTCTGAAGCCCTGCGGGGTCTGCATCGCGCGCAGCCCGCTGCGCTCGACGCCCGCGCCCGACTCAGCCTCGATGAGCGTGTCCGCGACGGGCGTCGCGGCGGAGGCGGCACCGGTACGCCGCACCGCCTCGAGAACCGCCTGGGTGACGCGAGCGCCCAGGAAGGGCCGGGCCGCGTCGTGGACGAGGACGAGTTCGGCGCCGGTGGCCTGCAGGAGGCGGTAGACGCTCGCCTGCCGCTCCGCGCCGCCGGCGATCACCCGCGCCTGGTCGCCGAGCAGCGCTTCCGCCCGCCTCACCCTCTCCGCCGCCACCGCCACGATCACCTCGTCCACCCGGCCGGTGAACGCCGCGGCGGCACGCTCGAGCAGCGTCTTGCCCCCCAAATCGATAAAGGCCTTGGGACCCCTGCCCAGCCGCGCGCCCTCGCCGGCGGCGGGGATGAGCGCCGCGACCCGCTCAGCCATCCGTATCCTTCCAGCGCCTGGCGCGCGCGTTGTCGATGCCCAAGAGGTCGAGGACGCGCGCGGTGACGGTGCCGACGAGGTCGCCAATAGTCTCGGGGCGGTGGTAGAAGCCCGGCGAGGCCGGCACGATGATAGCGCCCGCCTCGTCGGCCTCGAGCATGTTCCTCAGCATCGGCCGCGAATAGGGCGCCTCGCGGACCACCAGGACGAGCGGGCGGCGCTCCTTTAGGGTCACGTGGGCCGCCCGTGATACCAGGTTGTCGGTCATGCCGTGCGCCACCTTGGCGAGCGTGCCCGACGAGCAGGGCACGACGACCATGCCGCGGGACCTGTACGAACCCGAGGCGATGGCCGCGCCCAGGTCCTTATCCTGGTAGACCACGTCCGCCAGAGCCTCAAGATCGGCGACCGTCTCCTCGAGCTCGCTGGGAATCACCCGCTTGGCGCCGTTCGACACCACCAGGTGCGTCTCGACCACAAGGCCGGAGAGCGTCCGGAGCAGGTCGAGGGCGTAGGGCATACCGCTGCCGCCCGTCACCCCGACGACGAGGCGCGGCGGGGTCACGCGTCCCCTTGGTAGCGAGAAGCCGGCTTCATGCCTAACGATACCCCAGCCTCGAGCCAAGGCGGCAGGGCCTACGCCACGGGCCGCGGCCTTTGGGTAAGATTTTGGGTAGGATGAGGCCATGACCTACGAGGACTTCCGGCAGACCGCAAAGAGCATGCTCTATGACATCCCCGACGAGTTTCAGCGGGGCCTGCAGGGGGTGCACGTGCTTACTGAGGCCCGGCTCGAGGACGGTTTCGACGAGGTCTACCGCATGGGCGAGTACATGGACCCCGGACCCGAGAGTTTCCTGAGCGCCGGCGAGGGATTGGGCCGCCACATCGCCCTCTACTACGGCTCGTTTCGGATCATCGCCGAGGACGATCCCGACTTCGACTGGGACGAGGAGATCTGGGAGACGCTCACCCACGAACTCCGGCACCACGTCGAGTCCTTGGCGGGCGACGACAGCCTCATCGAGGAGGACGAGGCGCGCGACGCGATGTTCCGCCGGATGCGAGGGCGCTAGGCGGGCTCGAGCACGACCCTCATCTCCTCGCGTGCTAGGCTGGTGCATCATGAAAGCCCGCATCATGAAAGCCCTGCGACTCCTCGCGCTCCTCCTGCTCAGTGTCCTGCTCGCGGGCTGCGTCTGCGCGCCCGCGGCCGTTCCGCTGACGGGCGCGCCCAGCGAGGCGGAAGTCGCCCAGGCCCGCCAGCTCTTTGGCGCCCCGGCCACATCAGGCCGCTGACCTCTCGACTCCCAGCCTCAGGTGCGGAGGTAGGCCTGTAGGTCCGTTATCGCCGCGGCATGACGGCACGAGCAAGCTCCGAACGCACCGTTCCACCTCCAGGCAAGCTTACGGAAACGATGCGAATGCGTACTTCCTCTTACGAAAGCCAAGCCGCATGTACCAACAGCTTGTGCTATGAAGCCCCACTGCTGGACAGGCTGTCGGCTCGAGTTGTATGGTTAGGCAAAGATCGCTTCTCGAGGTGCCTACAATGCTCACAGCAACACCCAGGTTCGAGTTTATCGACGGCAACCAGGCCATCATGCGGGGTGCCTTTGACGCGGGTTGCACCTTCTTCGCGGGCTACCCCATCACCCCGGCGACGAGTTTGCTCCTGGAGGCCGTCAGGGTGATGCCGTCAATCGGCGGCGTCGCCATTCAGACCGAGGACGAACTCGCCGGCATCTCAATGTGCATCGCCGCCAGCATGGCCGGCAGCAAGGCGATGACGGCGACGAGCGGGCCGGGCGTCAGCCTCTACAGCGAGAACATCGGCCTGGCCATCATGGGCGAGGTGCCGCTGGTCATCGTCGACTCGCAGCGCCTGGGCCCGGCTACCGGCGGCGCCACCAGTCACGGCGAGGGCGACGTGCAGTTCGTGCGCTGGAGCACGGCGGGCGGCTTTCCCATCATCGCCCTGGCGCCCAGAGACCTGAAGACCTCGTATGAGCTGACCGTCCAGGCCTTCAACCTGGCCGAGCGCTACCGCACGCCGGTCTTTTTACTTACCAGCAAGGAGCTGTCGCTGACCCGCAGCAGCGCCGACTCGAGCCTGTGGGAGAGGCTGGAACCCGTGGAGCGCCGCCTCTACCAGGGCGAGGCTGAGGCCTTCTTGCCCTACGCCACCCCGGAAAGGGGTGAGGTGCCCCTCTTCGCGCCCATCGGCGCGCCCTTTCAGGTGCGCTTTACCACCAGTATCCACGGCCCCGAGGGTATCATCACCAACGACCTCACCAAGCGGCGCGACAAGCTCGAGCACCTAAACGAGAAGATCCGCTGGGACAAGCCCGGCCTGAGCCTCTTCGAGGAGGACATAGCAGAGGGCGCGGACACGCTCGTCGTCGCCTACGGCCTGGCCGCGCAGTCGGCACTGGACGCCGTGGAGACTTTGAGGAGGGGCGGCCACAGGGTCTCGCTCTTAGTCCTCTATACCCTCTGGCCCGTGCTCGAGGGGGTACTCACCCGCTGCCTCGAGCGTCACAAGCGCGTGATCGTCCCCGAGCACAACAACGGCCAGTACCTCCAGGAGGTCGAACGCTTCGCCGTAAATCAAAGGCTGACAAGCGTGCAGCGCTTCGACGGCACGATCATCAGCCCGGGCGAGATCGTCCGGGCGGTTTTGGAAGAGGTCTAAGCATGGCTCTACGCATCCCCAACGAAGACAGCGCGCGTTACGTCGATTCCCAGGACTACCCCTTCTGCCCCGGCTGCGGCCACGGGCTCATTCTGAACGCCCTCGGCGGGGCGCTCGCCAAACTGGGGCTGCCGCTCGACAAGACCGTCGTCGTCACCGACATCGGTTGCGTGGGGCTGTCGGACGCGCACATCAGGACCCACTCCTTTCACGGCCTCCACGGCCGCAGCGTCGCCTACGCCTGCGGGCTCAAGCTGGCTAAGCCCGAGCTCCACGTCATCGTCCTGATGGGTGACGGCGGCACCGGCATCGGCGCGGGGCACATCCTGGCCGCGGCCCGGCGCAACGTGGACGTGACGGTCCTGGTCTTCAACAACTTCAACTTCGGCATGACCGGCGGCGAGCACTCGGCGACGACCTTTAGCGATGCCAAGACGGTCACCACGCCGATGGGCAACCCCGAAAGGCCCTTCGACGTCGCCGGGACGGTGGCGCTGAACGGCGCCTCCTTCGTCGCCCGCCAACCGAGCACCGACAGGGACCTCTACGACACCATCGCCCGGGCCATCGCCACGCCCGGCTTCGCGCTCATGGACATCTGGGAGCTCTGCACCGCCTACTTCGTGCCCGCCAACGGCTTCACCGGCAAGATGTTCCACGACTGGGCCGAGCGCGCCGGGCTGGCGATGGGGGTCCTTAAGGACAGCCGCCGCCCCAGCTATGAGGCGCACGCCCACGCCCTCATCGCCTCGGCGCCGCCCCGGCCGCAGCCCAGGGGCGTCCCGGTGGGCTTCTCGCACGCCCTGACGGCGCGCACCGGCCTGCTCATGGCGGGCTCGGCGGGCGGCAAGGTGAGGAGCGCGGCGGGCCTGTTGGCCCAGGCGGCCATCATGAGCGGCCTCCAGGTGACGCAGCAGGACGACTACCCGGTGACCATCAAGACCGGGCACTCGGTGAGCACCTTGGTCCTAGACCCCAGGCCCATCCGCTACGGCGGCGTGAACGAGCCGGGGACCGTCATCTTGCTGGCGCCCGAGGGCGTGCAGCGGCTGCGCGGGCAGTTGGGGACTTTCTCGGAGAGGGTGCGGGTCTACGCCGACTCGAGCCTCAACCTGCCCGAGACCAGGGCCTCGGTGACCACGATCGACGTTTCGGGCATCCGCAAGGCCGCCGGCAAGGAGAACGTCGCCCTGGCCCTCGCTGCCAAGGCGCTCGAGGACGGCGGCTTCTTCGACCCGGACGCCCTCACCGCCGCCGTCAATGCCCATCTCAAGCCGCAGTACCGGGAGGGGGCGCTGCGGGCGCTCGAGCTGGGAGCGGCTCTCTAGCCCTGCTCTAGAGCCCTCGCACCATCAGCTTGCACCATCAGCTTGCACCATCAAGAGGTCGTGCGCGCCGATGCTTCCGGCCTGGGCCAAAACCTCCGGCAAGCCTGCTATCCCACCGAGAGGCTGCACTTCGTCGGTGAAGTTGAAGAGGTGGAGCCGCCCGCCCCGGCGGCTCAGGCGCAGGCCCTCGGGCAGCTCGAGCGTCGCCAGCTCGAGCGTCGCCAGAATCGACCCGAACACCGCCCGGTTGAGTTTCCGGCCACCCCAGGCCCCGAGGGTCGTGCAGAGGCCCAGGCCGACCCTGTTGCGCGTAAGCGCGGGAGTGCCCGCGTAGGCCGGCGTCGCAAAGGTCGCCAGCACCTCGGCGCTGGTGGGTGTGAGCAGGTCGGCCCAGGTCTCGTAGGCGTAGCTTTCCCCGTTCATCTCGACCTGTCCCGCGGCACCGGGCCTCAGGGCGTCCACATGATGGACCGCCGCGCCCATCAAGCTCGAGAGCGGCCCTGGCGCGGGCGCCTGCACGAGGTTTGTGGTCGTCTTGGAGCCGCTCCGCGGCCCGAGGACGAGGTGGCCGCCCTCACCGACGTAGGCCCTCAGCTGCTGCGCCAGTGCCTCGTCCACGAGGTGCAGGGCGGGCGCCAGGACGAGCCTGTAGCCCGTCAGGAAGCCCTGCGGGTGGATGATGTCCACGTCCTGCCCGAGGCTCCTGAGGGCCGCATGCCAGGCGCCCAGGAGGCCCCAGTAGCTCCAGCCCTCGGCGTGCTTTTGGATGTCGGTGGCCCAGAGATTTTCATAATCCATAAGGAGTGCTACGGGCGCGGTGACGGTTTCAGGCTCGTCCGGTAGCTCCCTCGCGACCTGCTTGATCTCGGCGCTGGCCCGGTCGGGTCTGCCGTCAGCGTGGTTGAGCCCGGCGTGCATGAGTTCTTGCGCGCCGGCAGCCGCCCGCCAGCGGAAGATGGACACCAGGTCGGCGCCGTGGGCGAAGGCCTGATGGGTCCAGAGGCGGACCATTCCCGGCGCGGGCAGGGGATTGCTCCGCGCCCAGTTGACCGGGCCGGGCTGCTGCTCCATCACCCAGAAGGGCCGGCGCTTGACGCCTCTATAGAGGTCGTGCATCAGCGAGATCATGTCGGGATGGCCGCTGCGCATGAAGCTCAGCTTGACCTCGTCGGGCAGCGAACTCTCCTCGAGCATGCCCAGCGGGTAGGAGTCCCAGGTGATAACGTCTAGGTCACGCGCCAGCTTGAAGTGGTCGTAGTCGCCGAAGTACGCCGTGGCATTGTGCGAGATGACGGCTTTCGGATCGTGCTCACGGATAATATCGACCTGCAGCTTGTTGTAGGCGACGACGGTGTCCGAGGAGAAGCGGTAGAAGTCGAGCAGGTGGCTGGGGTTGGGCTCGGTGACGGTGAGGTTGGGCAGCTCGATCTCGGCGAAGTCACGATACTCCATACTCCAAAAGACGTTCCACCAGGCCTCGTTGAGCCTCTCGACGCTGCCGTATCGTACCCGCAGCCAGTCCCGAAAGGCGTCCCTTGCGCCCTCCGAATAGCTCCGCACGGTGTCGTGACAACCGTACTCGTTGTCGGTCTGCCAGGCCGCCACCGCCCCGTGCGAAGCGTAACGCTCGGCCAAGAGCGTCACGATGCGCTCGCTTTCCCGGTGGTAGCTTTTCGACGAGAAGCAGTAGTGCCGCCTCGAGCCGAAGCCGCGCCGGCGTCCCTCCTTGTCGACCGGGAGAATGTCCGGGTGAAGGTCCACGAGCCACTTGGGCGGGGTGGCGGTGGGCGTGCCCAGGATGACCTTGAGGCCCGCGTTGCCCAGGCTGTCCACGGCGCGGTCGAGCCAGTCGAAGTGGAGCCGGCCCGGCTCGGGCTCCAAGCGGCTCCAGGCGAACTCGCCGACGCGCACGAAAGTGAGGCCCAACTCGCGCATCCGCTTCGCGTCGGGCTTCCAGGTCGCGTCACTCCAGTGTTCGGGGTAGTAGCAGACACCCAGGTGCATACATCTCCTCCACGTCGACCTCTTGCCGACGCGGCCTCATTTAACCACGCAGGCGGGTTTGGCTTGCGGCAGCCGCGGCGTGGGCGCGACGAAGCCGAAATGAGCCCGCGACAACCTAATGAATCCTAGGCTCTGTATGTGTTTCAAGGGGCTGCGCTCCACTGTACAAGAGAAAGTATGTCCTGGACGGCATAACTCTCAAAGGACTACTATGGAAGGCGGTGCTGGATAAAGCTTGTTGTGGACGGGTCAGATGGGGTTTTCCTTGAAGTGGTTTGTCTCAGCCCCGTGGAATCCATGAAGAGCCTAGAGTAAATACGGCGAGCAGGTGACATGCGGTATCGTGAGGCATGAACCACATAAACCTAGCGGATCAGCGGCGCTTCAACGAGGAGAAGATGCAAAAGGTTCCGGTCTTCGACTCGGCGAAGATGCTTTTCGACCAGTATTGTCTGCTGCCGGGGCAGGCCCAGAAGGTGCATAGCCATGACGGCGAGGACAAGGTCTATGTCGTCCTCGAGGGTGAGGCGCTCTTCGACGTCGGCGACGAGCAGGAACTGCTCAGCGAGGGCATGGCGGTGATGGCCCCGGCGGGCGCGCCCCACGGGGTGCGCAACGAGTCGGCCACGCCGGTGGTTCTGCTCGTCGTCATGGCGCCCAAGCCGTAGCGGTGAGCCTACTTCCGGGCGGCCTCGACCACCGGCCACTTGATCACGTTGGCGTCGCGGTCTATAGCCTCGAGGAGGCTAGCGTCGTCTACCGGCTTCTCGGCCTCGAGCCCGTGGGGCCGGACGAGACCGTGGCCTCGCAGGCTGTGCGGGTGCGCGCCTTTCGGGCGGGCGAGAGTCTGCTGGAACTGCTCGAGCCCACCGCCGACACCAGCCCGCTGGCCAGCTTTTTGGCGAAGCGCGGTCCCGGCCTCCATCACCTGGCCCTCCGTGTGGAAGGGCTCGAGGCGGAGGTCGCGCGGCTCGAGGCGGAAGGGGTTCGCTTTATCGACGAGACGCCGCGTCCGGGGCGGGCCGGGTCCAGGGTGGTCTTCTTGCACCCAAAATGGGGTCAGGGCGTGCTCATCGAGCTCGTCGAACACTGAATGTCATACCGAATGTCATACCGAATGTCATACCAGCTGTCGAGCGTCTCATGACGCCCGGCAAGCATCCGCTGCCGTGGTGGGCGCTCGCTCTGGCGCTGGCCGGCCTCATCTTCTACCTCTCGGCCTCGCCCGACGCGAGGGGCGTGGCGGGCTGGCTCGACCTCAGCCATCCCAGGGACAAGGTCGTTCACGGCGCGGCCTTTGCCGCGCTGGCCGGCCTCGTCTATATGGCGACGGGACGGCCGCTCCTGGCGGTCGCGCTGGCTTCACTCTACGGGCTCAGCGACGAACTTCACCAGGCGACCGTGCCCGGCCGCGTCGCGAGCGTTTGGGACTGGCTGGCCGATACCGCGGGCGCGGCCCTCGCTGTGGGGCTGCTGTGGCTTCTGCTCGCCAGGCGGCGTCAGGGTGAGAGGAAAGAGGGATAGAATAGCGCATGAAGCTGGCCATCGTGGGCGCGGGCAAGATGGGCGGGGCGGTCCTGACCGGTGCCCTCAAGGCGGGCATCCTCCAGGAGGCGGAGGTCGGCATCTACCATCCGGACGAGACGCGGCGCCGCGCTCTCGCCGCGCGCTACGGCGTAGAGGCTTTGGGCGACGAAGGCATCCACCGCGCCGAGCGCGTCCTCATCGCCGTGAAGCCGCAGTCCTTTGACGCGGTGGCGCCGCTCATCGCCAACCGCAAGGGCTCTTATATCTCGCTCATGGCGGGCGTGTCCGCGGAGGCGATCGCCCGGCGGGTCGGCTCGAGCCGGGTGGTGCGGGCCATGCCCAACCTGGGCGCGCGCATCGGCCTCAGCGCCACGGCGCTGGCCTCTCTGCCGCAAGTCGGCAGGGACGACCTCGAGGTGGCCCGGGAACTCTTCGCGGCGGTGGGCACGGTCTACGAGGTCGCCGAGGGGCTCTTCGACGCCTTTACCGGCTTGGCGGGCTCGGGTCCGGCCTTTGCGGCGGTCTTTGCCGAGGCCCTGGCCGACGGCGGCGTGCGCGCCGGCTTCGACCGGCGGCTGGCGCAGGACCTCGCCCGGCAGGTGCTCCTGGCGACGGCCAAGCTGCTCGAGAACGACCATCCCGCCGCCCTCAAGGACGAGGTGGCCAGCGCGGGCGGCACGGCCATCGCCGGGGTGTTGCAGCTCGAGGCCCACGGCCTGCGCTTCGCCGCCATGCGCGCGGTCGAGGAGGCCGGTCTGCGCGCGGCGGTGCTCAGCAAGGAGAAAGCGTGATGAACAAGGTTTGGGTTTTGCTCGTCTTTTTGCTCGTCTTTTTGCTTGGCCTTGCGCTCGCGCAGGAAGCCTATTTCCCAGCTAGGGAGGGCCTAAGCTGGACCTACTCCAACGGCGAGACCCAGGCCTTTGGCGCTACGGAGGTCTTCGACGGCTACGAGGTGCTCGTGTTCACCCACTCGTTTGGGGGCAATCCGGTTTCCGAGGACTACCTCTCCTACACCGCCGAGGCGGTGCGCCTGCACGGGACGGCCGCTGGCGGTGAGCTTGTCAGCTTCGATCCGCCGCTCGTCATCTACCCTGGCGGTGAGCTCGAGGTGGGCCAGACCTGGCAGAGCCGCGCCCTGGTCGGCGGCTTCGAGATCAGCCTGCTGGCGGAGGTCCTGGGGATGCGCGGGGTGGAGACGCCGGCGGGCCGCTTCGACGCCCTGCAGATTCGCCAGTGGACCGTGACCAGCACCGGCGCTCAGACGCTGCTCGACCTCTACTTCGTGCCTAGCGTCGGCGTGGTGCGCTCGGTGTTACAAGACGGCAGTGTGGTCGACCTCGTCGACAAGAACTTCTAAGCGTCCGCTACTGCCTTGCTGCCCAAGTCCTGGGCGAACCTGAGAAGATGGCCGTCGGGATCCATCACCAAGAACTCCCTGTTGCCGTTCAGGCGCTCGTCTTGTCGGTACCAGTTTTCCTGGAGTGGGATTTTGAGCGGGTAGCCGTGGGCGGCGAGTTTGCTGACCAATTCGCCGGCATCGTCGACTTCGATCTGCAAGTTGATGCCCCGGCCATAGGGATAGATCAGCTCACTTCAGCTCCCTTGACAATTTGAGTGTCGCTTTTACCTAAATCCTAAAGGCGACGAGCTCGAGCTCGTCAATCATTCCATAGTGCTTGAGGTTGCCCGTGGCGAGGCTGTGACCGCGCTCGACCGCCGTAGCGGCAATCAGCGCGTCCGCGAGGCGCAGATTGTGACTGAGGTAGTGCTGCTCGACATAGTGGGCCGCGCGATACGAAATTCGCTCGTCAATGGCGAGAATCTCCGCCTGCCAGTCGCCAAGCGTCTGTCTTAGCAGCCTCAACTCCTCTTTGTTGCGCATACCCTGCACGAGCTCCATGTACGTTATGATGGATAGCTGCAAGTTGAGGCTTGACTCGAGAAAAACCGCAGCGGATTCACGGCCGCGCAGATACCAGATGAAGATGTCGGTATCGATGAGCACCGGTTTCTGCTCTAATAGCGGCTCTTGCGGAGGGCGTCGATGTAGTCTTGAACGTTTTCGCTGGCGTTATGGTCCCGCCAGAGGCCGAAAAGCCGTGAGCGCTCTTGACCGGCGACCGTGCCGAGACCCACTACTTTAGCGCGAGGTTTTCCTCTGTAGGTAATGATGACCTCCTCACCGCGGGCGACGGTCTCGAGCAGGCGCCTGGTCTCGGTTCGCAATGTTTTGACGGACATCTTCATAAAACGCTCCAGAAGTGACACTTCAAACTGTACACCTGCAAGCAGGTCAATGCAAGAAATGACTTCCTTCCCCCAGCCACGCCCGTTTCAACTCACCAAAGCTGTCCTCGAGCAAGGCCCGGCGGATCTCCGCGCAGAGCCTCGCCATGAAGTGCAGGTTGTGGACCGTCGCCAGCGTCCGCGCCAGGAGTTCGTCGGCCTTGAAGAGGTGGCGCAGGTAGGCCCTCGAGTAGTGAAGGCAGGTGTAGCAGCCGCAGGTCTTTGAGATGGGCCGAGGGTCGGCCGCGAAGCGCGCGTTTTTTAGGTTCAGGCGGAACCTGGTTAGGGGCCGGCCCTCGTCGTCATGGCGCGCCAAGACCGCGCCGTTGCGGGCGATGCGGGTCGGCCCCACGCTGTCGAAGGTATCGCAGCCGCGCTCCACGGCCGCGAAGATGTCCTCCACGTCGCCGATGCCCAAGAGGTGGCGGGGCTTGCCCCGCGGCAGCTCGGCCACCGCCCAGTCGATGACCCGGTGCATCTCCTCCTTGGTCTTGCCGAGGTTGCCGCCGATGGCGATACCGTCGAAGCCCCGGCCCGCTACGGTCATGGCGGCGATCGTCCTGGCGCTCTCTTTGCGCAAGCTCTCAAAGGCGCCACCCTGAACGACGCCGTAGAGCGCCTGGGGATGGTCGTGCTGGGCTTCGCTCGCCCCAAAGGCGTGCAAGGAGCGCTCCGCCCAACGGTGGGTGCGGGCCATGCTGCGGCGGGTGTAGTCGAGGTCGTGCAGCGGCGAGGTGCACTCGTCGAAGGCCAGGATGATGTCGGCGCCCAGGGCGCGCTGGACGGCGATGGACGTTTCGGGCGTGAAGACGTGCTCGGAGCCGTCCAAGTGGCTCTTGAAGCGGACCTCGTCCTCGCCGACCGTGACCAGCGACTTGCCCTCCGGTGCGCGCGCGCCGGGCGTGGCCAGGACGCCGCCCGCCTCGCCGGGAAAGATGTTGGCGATTTTGCCGACGCCGTGCTCGAGGCCGGCCCCCAGGGAAAAGACCTGGAAGCCGCCCGAGTCGGTCATGATGGGGCCGGACCAGTTCATGAAAGGGTGCAGCCCGCCGAGCCCCGCCACCACCTCCGCGCCCGGCCGCAGGTAGAGGTGATAGGTGTTGCAGAAGAGGGCCTGAGTGCCCGCCTCGCCGACCATCTCGGGCGTCACGCCCTTGACGGTGGCCTGGGTGCCCACGGCGACAAAGGCAGGCGTGTCGATGACGCCGTGCGGGGTGCGGTAGCGGGCGAGCCGGGCGGCGCCTCTCTCCCTCTCGAGCTCGAAGCAAAAGCCTGGCGTCATGGCCTCATGGTATGGCCTCACGGTTATGGCCTCAATGGTTAGGGCCACGGTGGTCAAATGCCCCTCGAGGCGGAGACGGCAGCATAGGGGCCGAGCCCGCGGGCGTCGCCTCTCGTAAAAACAGTTCGGCAGTCATCACGCACCACCCATTATACTCGGCGCCCAATGAAGGGACCCGCCGGGCCCTGGCAGCTCAGGCCTCCTTGCGGCTAGTTCCAAGCATGAGACTCGGCTATCCGAGGGACCGGGACAGAGATTTGGGACCCCGTCCACTGCGCGCTGATGTGAGGCCAAACCAGGTGGAAGCGGAGAGATGTGGTATTCTTCACATTCTGGAGGTGCGCGTGCTTCTTCACGTCTACACCAAACTCCGCGGCAAACTCTGCGTTACCGGCATGGTCGCCGTCCTCCTGATCACCGCCTTTGGCCCGCCACCGCATGCCAGACCGCATGCCGGTGTCGACGTGACCCCGGAGGTGAGCGCCGAGGTCCTGCCCCCGAGCAAAGCGCGCTTTGCCCGAGCCGAGCTCGTCGGCGAGGTCCAGGGTCCCAGCCTTCCCGTCTACACCCTGCGGGCGACGGCCTACAACTCGGTGCCTGAGCAGACCAACAGCCAGCCCTTCGTCACCGCGACCGGCACGCGTACGCGCTTCGGCATCATCGCGGTGAGCCGCGACCTCCTGCCCAAGCACATCCCCTACGGCTCGCTGGTGCGCATCCGCGATCTCGGCAACTTTCACGACGGCCGCGGCTACGGCAGGTACCAGGCGATGCTCGACGGCCAGGATCACTTTATCGTCGAAGACACGCTCAACATCCGCAAGCAGCAGCAGATCGACCTGTGGTTTGAGACCGTTCCCCAGGCCCTCGAGTGGGGCGTGCGCAGGGTCGAGGTCGAGGTGGTGCGTTACGGCCGCGACGGCCCCTTCTTGCAGACCGAAGGCGTGCCCATCGAGGTCGCGCCGGTCCTGACCGCCAGCCGCTGAAGGCGGGGACCGGCGCCCTGGGGCCTCAACCCCGTTAGCCGCTTGTATTGCAGTCCCGGCGAGCTCGGAGTCCGCCTCGAGGCGTTAGGCTGAAAGCATGAGGCTTTTCGTCTTTTACCTGGCGCGGCGCCATATCCGTCACCGCGCGCTTCAGGCAGGCCTGACCGTGGTCGGGGTGGCGGTAGGCGTGATGGTCCTGGTGACCGCGCTCTCGCTCACCAACGGCTTTATCGACGAGCTCGTCAGCAGCACCCTGCGGGCGACCCCCCACGTGACCTTGCAGAGCTACGACCGCTCGCCCCTCGCCCAGGACCCTGCCGTCCTGGAGGCGCTCGCGGCGGAGCCGGGCGTGGAGGCGGCGGGCGCTTACGTGCTCGGCCAGGCGCTCATCGCCCGGCCGGCCGACACCCGCCTCGGCCTGGGCGCCCGCACCGGCTTCACCACCATCTTCGGCATCGAGCCGCGCTCGCACAGCCAGGTGCTCGAGCTCACCGCGCTCGAGGCCAACCTGGACGCGCTCGAGGGCGGCGAGGGCCTTATCCTCGGCCAGAGCCTGGCGCGCAACCTCGATGTCTTTGCGGGCGACGAGGTGAGGGTCGTCTTCGCCAACCAGGCCAGGGCGGCCTTTCGCGTCGCCGGCACCTTTTCGGTCGGCAACGAGATGATCGACGCGCAAGTCGCCTTTAGCTCGCTCGCCACCCTGCAGGACTTCTTGCGCATGCCGGGCGAGATCAGCGGCTACCAGCTGCGGCTCTTCGACCCCGAGAGGGCCACGACCGTAGGCCGCCGCGTCGCCCTGGACTACGGCCTCCTGGCCCGGACCTGGCAGGAGCAGTACCGCAGCCTCATCGAGCAGCTCAACCTGCAAAAGGCCTTGATCGGGGTGGTGGTCTTTCTCATCGTCTTGGTGGCGGCGATGGGCATCGCCAACATCCTCATTCTGACCGTGTCCGAAAAGACCGAGGAGATCGCCATCCTGCGGGCACTGGGGGCGTCGCGCGGGCAGATCCTGGCGGTCTTTACGCTCGAGGGCTTCATCCTGGGCGGCGGGGGCACCCTCCTGGGCGCGCTGATGGGCCTGGGGCTCAGCCTCTACTTCAAGTTCCAGCCCTTCCCCCTGCCGGGCGACATCTACTTCATCACGCGGCTACCCGTCACGCTCCAGGCCTGGGACTTTATCTGGGTGTGCGCGCTGGCGCTCGTGACCAGCGTGGTGGCGGGGCTCATCCCGGCGCGGCGGGCGAGCGGGCTCGACCCGGCCAAGATCTTGCGATGAAGGTCAAGCTTCAATGACGATCAGTCTTCAAGGTGCGATGTGCCCTGAGG
>JALZLY010000378.1 GCA_030858465.1 Deinococcota bacterium | reverse complement strand
GATGACAGCTTCATCACTGGCGTAACCTCGCCAGATTGGCCTCGGCGCGCTCAGCGAGGGCGGCGTCGCGGCCAAAAAGCTCCAATACCTCCTCGTAGACCTCCTCGGCAGTGCGCAGGTCGCCCTCCTCTTCGTAGAGCTCGCCCACGCGCAGGTAGATGCGGCCGAGATAGGGATTACTGCGACCGATATTCACCTGGACGAAGCGCTCGGCTTCAGTGAGACTGAGCCTCTCCTCGATGAGCTCATCAATGCGCGCTCTCGCCCGGACGACCTCTTCTGGGATTGGCCAGGCGTAGGGATTATTCCAGACCCGCAGCACCTGGCCGTAGCCACCCCTAAAGATATAGCGGCCGCTTCTCTCGTCGAACTCTTCAAAGCCGTTCAAGGCGAGCAGGTAGTCGCCTTCGGCGAAGCTCGCATCGGCGCTTGCCATGAACTCGGCGGAGAGGCGATAGGCCCGGTACCAGGCGAGGGCGTAGGTCGAGGCGATGAGAATGAGAACGGCGGCGAGGATGAGCGGGGCCCGCAGCCACGAGCGGCCTCGACTCGTCTTGGGGGGCACGATGGTCGGTTGCGTCGCTGGCATCGTCATGGCGGCCTCACTTCAAGGAGACGTTGGCAAACGCCTTCATGAACTGGTCCTGCAGCAAGAAGTAGAGGACGACTAAGGGCACGGTGATAAGGGTGGTGGCGGCCCAGATCTGCTGAGCGTTCTCGCCCGGCACGGTGCCCTGGAACTGCTGGAGGCCGAGCTGGACTGTCCAGGTTTCGGGCCTATTGAGGTACAGCAGCGGCCCCAGAAAGTCGTTCCAGCTTCCGATAAAGGTGAGGATCGCAACGGTCGCCAGAACCGGCCGCGACATCGGCAGCATGATCCGCCAGAAGATGCCCAGCTCGCTGGCGCCGTCCAAGCGGGCCGCCTCGAGGAGCTCGTTCGGAATCCCCACCATGAACTGCCGGACGAGGAAGATGTTGTAGATCGACACCGCCGAAGGGATGATGAGCGCGTGAAACTGGCCCACCCAGCCGAGGTTGTAGATGATCACGTAGGTGGGAATCAAGAAGAGCACGCCCGGGATCATCATGGTGGCGAGCATGAAAGCGAAGAGCCTGTCGCGTCCAGGAAAGGGAATTTTGGCGACGGCGTAGGCGGCGAGCGCGCTCAAAAAGGTGTTTAAAAGCGTCACCGAGACGGAGATGATGAGCGAGTTTCTAAAGAGCCTCAGCATGTCGAGGCGGGTGAACACGTCAATGTAGCCCGAGAGGGTGATGCGGCTGGGCAGGCTGTTGGGCGCGTTCAAGATTTCCGGGCCCGGCTTGACCGAGTTCATCACCATGTAGAAGAAAGGATAGGCAACAAAGAAGGCCCCGACGACGAGCAGCCCGTAGACGAGGGTCCGCGTCCAGATGGAGCGTCTCACGAGACGTCTCGCCGGAAGAACTTGAACTGCAGCCAGGTGCCGACGGCGATGATGCCAGCTAGAAGCAGGCCCAACACCGAGGCGTAGCCAATGTTGGAGCGGTCAAAGGCCTGAGCGTAGAGGTAGAGAACGGGGGTAAGCGCTTGGTTGCGTTGGCCGCCGTAGAGGTCAAAAAGCATGAATACCTCGGTGAACATCTGCAGGCCGTTGATAAGGTCGATAATGAGGAGAAAGAAAATCTGCGGGTGGAGCTGCGGCCAGGTGATGAAGCGAAACTTCTGCCAGGGGCTCGCCCCATCGATGTCGGCGGCTTCGTAGAGCTGCTTGTCGATCGAATAGAGGCCCGCCAAGAGAATGACGGTCGAGATGCCGAACCACTTCCAGGTATTGATAAGTGCGATGACCGGCATCGGCAGCCAGGTGGTGAACTGCCAGTAGATGGGGCCGGCGAAAAGGCCGCTATCGATGAGAAGGCTCTGCAGCGGGCCGTTGGGGCTGGTCAGGTAGCCGCCGATGGTCATGAGGACGACCACCGAGGTGACGACCGGCATGAAGTAGATCGTACGGAAGAAGCGGCCCAAGAAGCGGGCTTCCTTTAACAGCAGAGCGGTGGCGAGCCCCAGGCTGTTCTTGAGGACGACGAAGACGACCTGATTGTAAATGATGTTGAAGAGCGCCAGCCAGAAGAGGCGATCCGAGAGGCCGCGCAGCCAGTTGCCGATGCCCACGAAGGTGAGGCGCTCGGGGTTGGTGAACGAGTAGTCGAAAAAGGTGAGGTAGAACGACAGCGCCAAGGGATAAAACCCGAAGACGACAAAGAGGAGTACCCAAGGAGCGACGAAAACGTAGCCCCACTTGTGCTTAAAGACCTGCTGCCAAAACCGCGAGCGCGCGGGCCGGACGGTGACGGTGGGCTGTACCACGCTCTCTCCTTCGCCTCGGCGAACGGCCGCGCGAGGACTGCCTCGCGCGACCCCGACGGCTAGCGCGACTCCAACTCCTGCCGAGCCCTTTCGGCCGCCATCTCCACGGCCTCCTCGGGCGAGCCGCGGCCCTCGACCACGACCTCTTGATAGACTCCCTGGATAGCGTTGGCAACCGCTTCGGCGGTGGCAGTCATCTCGGGCAGGACGGCGTGCTCGAGAGCCTCGACGAAGGGCCGGCGGGCGGGTTCCTGGAAGTAAGGGTCGTCTTGCAGGCTCTCTAGGACGGGCAGGTAGCCGAGCTCGGTGATGAAGCGCCGGTTGTTCTCCTCTTCCATGAGGAACTGGACGAACGCCCAGGCGAGATTTTGCCGCTCGGGATTGGTCTTGAGGATGATCAGCGCGCGGCCGCCGTAGGTGCTGTAGCTGGTGTCGCCCTCGTTCGGTACGGGGATGGGCGCAACGCCGACATCCTCGCCGATGACCATGGGCCGGTCGGCCGCTTCACGCAGGTTGGGCTCCCAGGAGTAACCATATTGC
Source organism: Deinococcota bacterium (assembly GCA_030858465.1). Taxonomy (NCBI): domain Bacteria; kingdom Thermotogati; phylum Deinococcota; species Deinococcota bacterium. The sequence goes on along the minus strand of JALZLY010000378.1, from coordinate 10,896 downwards.
GGCCACATGCCGACTTGCCGGCTGAAAAAGACCGGGTCCATGACGGGCGGCGCGTGCTGTTGCGCGGCGCGGCCGAATTCGAAGAAGGCGTCGAGTTTGCAGTCCTCGCGGTCGAAGACGATGTCGGTGCCGAGGCGGTTTAACAGCCTGCAGCTGTTTTGGTTGGCATTCAAGTAGATGGGCTGGAGCATGTTCCAGTACCAGCCGCCCCAGGCGAGCGCCTCGTTCCAGAGGACGAGGCCGTGGGTATCGGCGCCTAAGTTGTCGATCACCTCGGCGGCCGCGAGGAACTCGTCCCAGGTCGTCGGCGGGTTTTCAGGGTCCAGGCCCGCTTGCTCGAAGAGTTCCTTATTGTAGATCATCAGGGTAACGTCGGCGCCGATGGGCACGTAGTAGCGCTGGCCGTAAAGGGGCTCGTAGGAGGTAGGCACGAGCCTGTCAAAGAGCTCGTCGGCGCCGGGCATATCGTCGAGCGGCAGGACCACGTCCTGAGACGCCAGACGGCCGATCATCCCGCCAAACGAGGTGATCAGCAGGTCGGGCTGGTTGCCCGCGGCGATGAGCGCTTCAAAGGCGCCACCCTCGGGTTCGGGAACCAGGTTGACAGTAACGGCGGGGTGCCGTCTCCTGAACTCCTGCGCCAGCGGCTCGACGGTGTCGCGCATGGCACCGGCCACGACGGAGACCGTGAGCGTACCCGCGTGTTGCTCCTGAGCCGAGGTCGTGGACGGAAGAAAAAGGACGAGCGCGCCCAGCCAAAGAAGCGAACGTTTGAGAGCAAGATGCATCGTGAACTCCTTTCCAAGATGGGTTTGGGGTGACGGGTGTGGAAGCGCTTTTACTACCACGCTTCCAACGAAAGCCTGTTCACACCTCCTTTCCTAGCGGAGATGGTTCCCGCAGGACTGACGAACGACGACTTGCGTCGGCAACACCACGCGCTTGGGCGCGAGGGGTTTCTCGGGATCGAGCACCGCACTAGCCGCCCGGTAGCCCATCTCGTAAGCGGGCTGCCGGACGGTCGTGAGCGCCGGGCTCACGTAACCAGCCATGGGAACGTCGTCGAAGCCGACGACGGCAATGTCCTCAGGGACCCTAAGCCCCTGCTCACGGATGGTGATGACGGCGTCGATAGCCATCTGGTCGTTGGCGGCAAAGACGGCCTCAGGCAAGGGCCCGCGCGCTATGAGCTCCGCCATCGCCCTTGAGCCGCTGCCGCGGTGGTAGTCGCCCTGGGCGAAGGCGAAGGGCGCGAGCCCGCGCCCAGCCAGCGCGTCTTTGAGCCCGCGCAGGCGCTCGGCGTTGTCGGGGGTGTAGTCGCTGCCGGCGATATAGGCGATCCGCCGGTAGCCCAGCTCGAGCAGGTGTTCGGCCAGGACGCGGGCGCCGCCGTAGTTGTCGGCGAGGAAGGTCAAGGCGCCCTCGCCGCCGTCTTGCTGAACGAAGGCCACCGCGAAGCCTTGAGCTAGGAGCCGCTCGAGTTCTTCGGGCGGAACCTTGATGCCGACCAGGATCATGCTGTCCACGCGCCGCTGGTCGAAGAGCTGGAGATAGCGACGCGCGTCGTGCTCAAAGGGCTGGCTGGCGACAAGCAGGTTGTGACCCGCCGCCGCGGCCGCCTCCTCGACGCCACGGACGATCTCCAAGAAAAAGGGGTCGCTCAAGATAGGAATCACAAAGCCCAAAGTCTGCGTCCGCTGGATGGCGAGGCCACGGGCGAAGGCGCTCGGCTGATAACGAAGCTCGCGAATCACCTCGAGCACGCGTTCGCGGGTCTCGGGGTTCACCCGGTCCAATTCGTTGACCACGCGCGACACCGTGCTGATCGAAACGTTGGCGTGTTTGGCAACGTCTTTGATCTTTACCCTGCCAGGCTCCGACGAAACCATGACCCGCCTCCGACCTCCTGGAAAACATTGTAAAAACATTTATCAGTATAAACATCAGATCCTGACTATAAAAGCGCTTTTACTACAATTGTATCGGGCGTATAAGGCGCGCGGCAGCCGTGCGAACCGCCACCTTGTCCCCGCCTCGACGGTACGCGCAATGCGCGCCGCCACCTTGTGGATGCGGTCGACGTCGCCGACGCTGGTGCCGCCGTACTTTTGAACGACTATCCGCGACATGGAAATTCAAAACTGAAAGTTGAAGGTTGAAAAAAACTTCTCTTTTGACTTTTGAATTTTGACTTTTGAATCATCCTACTGCTGTTTGTCCGAGGAGTGGCCGGGCTCGACCGAGAGCTCGGGGTCGATGTGGTGCGCGGCGTAGTTCGCGGCGATGGCCGCCTCGCCGAAGCCGGTGGCGATGAGCTTCAGCTTGCCGGGATAGCTGGCCACGTCGCCCGCGGCGAAGACGCCGGGCATGCTCGTCATCATGTCCTGGCCGACCTTGATCCTCTTCTTGTCGAGCTCGAGCCCCCAGTCGGCGATGGGCCCCAGTTTCGAGAGGTAGCCCGCCATCGACAAGACGTCGTCGACGGCGAGGGGCACCTCGGTCTTGGTCTGGTTCTGGAAGACGACCGCCTCCGACAGCCTCTCCTCGCCCCGCAGCTCCCTTAGTTCATAGGGCGTCATCACCCGGCCCTCGCCTTTCATCGCCGCCGTCTTCATGAGGTCTACGGTGGCCCCATGGGCGCGAAAGGCCTCGCGGCGGTGGATCAGCGTGACCGACCGCGCCACGTCCTTGAGCATCATGAACCAGTCCACCGCGGAGTCGCCACCGCCGATGATGAGGACGCGCCGGTCCTTGTAGGCCGCCAGGTTCTTGACGCTGTAGGCGACGCCCCGGCCCTCGAAGTCGCTCACGCCGAGGGCGGTCAGCTTGCGCGGCTCAAAGGCGCCGATGCCCGCCGCGACGATGACCGCCCTGGAGGGATAGACCGCGCCGGTGTTGGTGGTCAGCTCGAAGTGGCCGTCCCTTCTCTCCAGGGTGGTGGCGGTCTCCTCGAGGACGTAGTCGGGGTGGAACTGACTGGTCTGCTGGCGCAAGCTGTTGACGAGCTCCTTGGCGAGGACCCGGGGATAACCGGCCACGTCGTAGATGAACTTTTCGGGGTAGAGGGCGGTGAGCTGCCCGCCGGGCTCGGGCAGGGGGTCGATAAAGCGCATGCTGAGCCCGCGCTGCCCGGTGTAGAAACCGGCGAAAAGGCCGGTAGGTCCCGCGCCGATGATGCTCACGTCGACAAGTTTGTGGGTCACGCCGGCCTCCTAGGCGGCTAAAGCATACCGCAAACAGACGTGATTCTCGCGGCCCTTGCTTTACACCTCTGCTTTACACCTCCCAGTCCTCGAGCTTGAGCCCTGGCACCTGAGCGAACTCGCGAACGTTGTGGCTGACGAGGGTCAGACCGTGCGCAAGCGCAGTCGTGGCGATGAGCATGTCGTTTGCACCGATGGGCTTGCCCATGCGCCTCAGATCGGCGCGCAACCGGCCATAGGCTCTAGCGCAGGCATCGTCGAAGGGAACGCTCACCAGGGGCTCGAGAAAAAGCTCGAGAAGGCGCAGATTTTCCGCCACGCGCTGGCTGCTGTAAACGCCGTAAAGGAGTTCGGCGCGAACAATCGCAGAAATTCGGTAGCGGCTAGGGTCATGCGCCTTGAAACGCGCGATGAGCGGTGGCGAGGTCCCGTTCAGGAGGTGAACGCAGGCGTTCGTGTCGAGAAGAATCATTCGAGGAAAGGCTCGCGCTCTTCGAGCGGCAAGGGCTCGGGGCGCTCGAGCGGCTCGCCTTGCCACTTGCCGATGACGCTCTCGAAATAGCCTTCCGGCCATCCTGGGGCGACCTCGCGCTGGACGACATCGGCGAGATACTTAGAAAGGCTCGTGTTCTTGTCCTTCGCCCTCTGCCGCAGGCGCTCGGCCACCTCATCGGGCACATAAAAGTGAAGTTGGGGCATGGCCTATCCTCCAAACGCAGGTTAACACATCTATGTGCTATAATTGTATGTGGCCTATGTGTAGGTGGTTTGGCTGTAAGTGGCCTATGTGTGACGCGAGCGCGCGAGCTTGTCTCCTTGCGCGCCCAATCGAGCCTCAGACCTCGCCCAAATAGGCCCTCTTCATCGCGTCGTTGTTGAGCAGCTCTCTGGCCGCTCCCGAGAGGACCACCTCGCCCGTTTGCAAGACGTAGCCCCGGTCGGCGATCGACAAGGAGACGTTGGCGTTTTGCTCGACCACAAAGACGCTGATGCCCTCCTTATTGACCCTCTTGATGATCTCGAAGATGCGCTCGACGAAGAGCGGCGCCAGCCCCATCGAGGGCTCGTCCATCAAGATCAGCTTGGGCCGGCTCATGAGGGCCCGGCCCATCGCCAGCATCTGCTGCTCGCCGCCCGAGAAGGTGCCGCCCTTTTGCTCGAGCCGCTCGGCCAGGCGCGGAAAGAGGGAAAAGACGTAGTCCATGTCCTCACGGATGCCCCCCCTGTCATTGCGCAAGTAGGCGCCCATCTCGAGGTTTTCACGCACCGTCATCTTGGGGAATATCCGCCGGTTTTCGGGCACCACCGCCATGCCGCGCATCACACGCTCGGCGGTGGTCAGGGTATCGGCGCGCTCGCCGCGAAAGTACATCTCGCCCTCGGAGACGCGCACGATGCCCAAAATGGCCTTCAAGGTGGTGGACTTGCCCGAGGCGTTGCCGCCCAGGAGGCAGACCATCTCGCCGGGATAGATGACCATGGTGACGTCGTTCAAGGCGCGAATAGCGCCGTAGTGGGTGGTGACGTTCTTGAGCTCGAGGAGCTTTTCCTGCTCCGCTTGCGCCTTCTCCGCCCGCTCCGGCTGCGCCACCGTCACCGCGCTCATAAGGGACCTCCCGCCTGCCCTTCCACCTTCTCCTCGGCCTTCTGCTCGGCCGCCTTTTTCCCCAAGTAAGCCTCGATGACGCTGGGGTCGTTCACGACGTCGCGGTACTGCCCCTCGGCGATCTTGCGCCCGTAGTCAAGCACGACGACGCGGTCGCTGATCTCGCCGACTAAGTTCATCTTGTGCTCGACCAAGAGGATGGTGTAGCCGCCTTCATCCCGCATGCGCCGGATGATCCGGGTGATTTCGATGGTCTCGCTCGGGTTCATCCCGGCGCTCGGCTCGTCGAGCAAGAGGAGTTTGGCGCCCGTCGCCATGGCCCGCGCCATCTCGGTGCGGCGCCTGTTGGCGTAAGACAAGACGTAGACCGGCTGGTAAAGCCGAAAGCTCATCAGTCGCGGCCCGAAAAAGGAGAGTTTCTCGAGGGCCACCTCATGCATGCGCTTTTCCTGACGGCGGTAGCCGGGCGTCCGCAAGACCGCCGCGAGCCAGGTCGAGCGCAGCTTGTGGTGCTGGGGGATAAGGACGTTTTCCAGCACCGTCAGGTTCATAAAGAGCCTGAGGTTTTGAAAGGTCCGGGCGATGCCCAAGTCCACGATCTTGTTGGTCGAGAGCCCGGCGATCGACTTGCCCAGAAAGCGGATGTCGCCGCTGTCGGGTTTGTAGACGCCCGTCACCAGATTGAAGAGCGTCGTTTTGCCCGCGCCGTTGGGGCCGATGACCGAGACGATCTCACCCTCGTTGACGTTCAGGCTCAAATCCGAAGTGGCCTGCACCCCGCCAAACGCCTTGCTGACCTTGTTAATCTCGAGCATCGCCACCTTATACCTCCCGGTCGCCGGAGCGGGGCGGGCGCGTGGGCGCGTTCTTGTCGCTCAGCGCGGCGGTCTTGTCCTTGTTGAGGGCGGGATTGGTGAGCCAGGCGTCTTGCGCCCGCTCCTCGTCGCTGGGCTTATCACGCCGCTCGCCAAAGAGCGCCGCCCAGTTGAATTCGCTGCTGCCCATGATGCCCGAGGGCCTGAAGATCATGATCACGATGAGCAAAATCGACAGCAGAATCGCGCGCATGCCAAAACCGCGCCAGCTTCCCTCCAGGAGGCCAAAGCTCGGCGCCAGCAGCGCAAAGACGATGGCTAGCAGCCCTAGCCCGCCCAAAACGGCGATGCCGCGGTTAAAGCGCGGTCTCAAGCGCTGGATGTGACGGAGCAGCAGCGTCCCCAGAGCGGCGAGAACAAGCGCGCCGCCGGCCAGCGTGAGCCAGGTGGTGAGGGGATAGGCCTCCTCGAGCGGGTCGCCGTACTGCCGCACGAAGATGACCAAGGCCGTGCCCAGGAGAACGCCCGTAAACGAGCCCGTGCCGCCGACGGAAATCGCCACCAGCAGAAAGAAGGTGATGACAAAAAGAAAAGACTCGAGGCGCGCCGTGCCCAGCCAGGAAACGTAAAGCCCACCCGCGACGCCCGCGAAAAAAGCGGAAATGGCAAAGGCCAACACTTTGTGGTACGCCGTGTTGACGCCCATCGCCTGAGCGGCGACCTCGTCCTCGCGGATGCCCTGCAGCGCCCGCCCGTAAGAACTGTACTTCAGCTTCAGCAGCACAAAGACGGTGGCGGCGAGGAGGGGAAATACAAACCAGATGTTTTTGCCAAACAGGACCGAGGGCACGCCCGCAAAGCCCAAGGCGCCGTTGGTAAAACTTGCCAGCAGGGAGGTAGCGGCCAAAAGGCGAATGATCTCGCCAAAGCCAAAGGTCACGATGGCCAGATAGTCGCCGCGCAGCCGCAAACTGGGAATGCCCACGATCAGACCAAAGAGCATGGCGACAAAGCCGCCTACCAAGAGCGAGAGCAGAAAACGGACCCACATCGTTTCAGGCGTGGTCAAAACGTCCAAGCCCAAGGCGCTCAGCCAGTTGCTCATGCTGAGGCCCAACGTCGTCGGCGTCATCTGGCTGCGGGCGCTGTCTAAAATCCGCTCTCTGGCCGCCTCCGGGAGCACGAGCAGCGCCGTCGTGTAGCCGCCGATCAGCATAAAGCCGTGATGGCCCAGGGAGAGAATGCCGGTCACGCCGTTGATCAAGTTGAGGCTGACGGCGGCGATGCCTAAAATAGCAAAAAGGGCGACCGCGTCGTTCATCCGGCGGCTGCCGGTCCCCTCCACCCAAAACAAAAACAGGGCGACAAGGCCAAGCCCTGCCAAGGTAAGCAGCAGGTTGCGGATGATTTTGCCGTTGGCACTCATCAGACTTTCTCCGAAAGGTCTTCACCGATAAGACCACTGGGCTTGATCAGCAAGATGATGACGAGCATGACAAAGGCAAAGGTGTCGCGGTATTCGGTGATGCCCGCAAAGGTCGCGGTGCGCGGGAACAGCGCCGTCAAAAAGTTCTCGAGAAAGCCTAGCAGCAGCCCGCCGAGCACCGCTCCCGGCAGGCTGCCAATGCCGCCGATGACGGCTGCCGCAAAGGCTTTGATACCCGGCAGGATGCCAAACACCGCCGGCTGGTTGAGGCTGCCAAAGGACAGACCCCAGAGCACCCCCGCCGCCGCCGCCAGCATCGAACCGAGCAAAAAGGTGGTGGCGATGACTTTGTTGACGTTGACGCCCATCATCTGGGCGGTTTCCGGGTCCTGTGCGGTCGCCCGCATGGCCTTGCCGAGCCGGCTGCGGCTGACGAAAAGCGTCAAGGCCACGACCAAAACGAGCGTCACCAAAGGGACCAAAACGATGAGCAGCGAGGTAAAGACCGTGCTGCCAAAGACCTCGAACCGCAAAGGGTCGGTCCAGGAAGTCGCAGGGCTGTAAGGCGTCTGGTTGCGGGTAAAGGCCAAAATGCCAAAATTTTGCAGAAAAAAGGACACGGCGATAGCGGTAATAAGCAGCGACATCCGCGGGGCGCCGCGCAGCGGGCGGTAGGCGATGCGGTCGATGGTAATCCCCAGGACCGCGGTGATCATCATGCTCATGAGCATGGCGAGAAGCCAGTGAATGTTCACGGTGTGAAGCGCATAGACCGAGAGCGCAAAGACCAGCGCGCCGCCGCCCAAGACCACGGGGTCGAGGAGGCGACCTCGGAAGGTGTCGAGCACCCGCATAACGCCGTAGGCGATAACAGCCGCGGCCAGGACCGCCCAGGGCAAGGCGTAAGGGGTATTGGAGAAGAGAAAAAAAGACGCAAAGGCCCCGACCATAAAGACTTCGCCGTGGGCGAAGTTGATGAGCCTGATAATGCCGTAGACCATGGTGTAGCCCAAGGCGATGAGCGCGTAGAGGCTGCCGAGTTGGAACGACCGCACAAAAGCGCCCACAAAATGAGCGGCGTTAAAGCCTTCTACCGCCATCACATAGGCTATGCGCCCCCCCACCAGGGCCAAGATGAGCCCCAGGACCAGCAAGCCTCCGCGGTTAAGGCGTTTTAGACGCATCATACTGGAAACAGTCATAAGCTCCTCGAGTTAAATCGTCTTGTTCACACGCGGCACAACCTTTACGCCAATAAAGTAGAGTATCAAGTCGGGCATCAAGATAATACGTTTCACCAGTGTAACATTTAGCATAGGTGCAGACACATAGCGTGCAGGGCGGGATGAGCCCGCCCTGCTTTGCTACCTTAGGCCAACTAAACCAACTAGGCCAACAGCGCTAACGCCAAACAAGCTACTGCGTGTCCTCCGCGCCGGTGCCGAGGCCAAAAAGGCTCTCCGAATCCCAGTCGTTGCTGCTGCGCACGTTGTACCTGAAAAAGGCGATGGTGCGGTCGGCCGGGGTGCCGTCGGTCCCTTCGTAGGTGATCTCTCCCGAGACACCGGGATAGGCCGTGAGCGAGGAGAGGGCTGCTAAAACGTCCGCGATCTCGGCGCTACCGGCAACGTCAATAGCCTCTAGGAGAACGTTGTAGGAGTCAGCACCGGCTAGGGTGAAGCCGTTAAAGTCGGTGGCGGCAGGATTGGCCTCTTCGAAAAAGCGGCCGAACTCCTCGGCGCGCGCTTGCGCTTCGCCGCTCAACACTTCGGGGCCGCCAAAACCGGTATAGATGACGCCGTCAAAGGCCGTTCCGCCACCTTCGGGGCACTGCGAATCATCCGAGGCGTCAGCCGCTAAAACTTGCTGCTCAAAGCCCTGCTGGCGAAGTTGGGTCACGAGCGGGGCGCCTTCCGGGCAAAAACCGCTAAAGTAGATGACTTCAGGGTCGAAACCGCGGATATCGGCAATCTGCGCGGAAAAGTCCACGGTGCCGGAGACAAAGTCGACCACTGCGGTTTCGCCTCCGAGCGTCTGGAACTCGTCGTTGAAGAAACCGGCCAAGCCAAAGGAGTAGTCGTCGTCCTGCTGGCGGAAGATAGCCGCGCGGCGGGCCTCCAAGTCATCGTAGGCATAGCGAGCGGCCACGACCCCTTGGAAGTCGTCGGTATAGGCCATGCGGAAGATGTACTCGCCAATTTGCGTGGTGGCGGGGTTGGTTGAAGCCGTCGAAACCATGATGATGCCGGCGTTTTGGAGCACCTCGGCAGCAGGAATGGCGTGGGTGGTGGCAATCGGCCCAAGCACGCCGAGCACGCCTTCGTCAACAAAGCGATTGGCGCAGGAAACAGAACCTTCGACGGTGGTGGCGTTGTCGCAAACGCTCAGTTCGATGGGGCGGTCCAAGACGGTACCCATCTGCGCTTGCGCGGTTTCAATGCCTTGCAGCGTCGTGTTGCCGATGGTGGCAAAGCGGCCGGAGAGCTCGAGATTGACCCCGATGCGGATGGGCTCCTGGCCAAAGGCCAGACCCATTATCGCGATCACGAAGATTAAACCCAGTTTCTTCATACTTCCTCCTAAAAGGCTTTAAAAGCCAACATGTAAACTTGCACGGTAAGCATAACCGTGTTGATGAGAACTGTCAACGGTGTTTTGGTGATGAATCTTCATGAAATCTCTATAGACCGCTAAGGATTGGCGGCCTGCAGCCGTCAAGGGGCTGGGTTTTGGCGTCCCCAGCCCCTTAAACCCTAGTAGCTCGTCAGGTAGCGCTCGACCTCCCAGGCGTGCACCTGCATCTTGTAGTCCTCCCACTCGAGGCGCTTGGCCTCGACGTAGTGCTCGAAGATGTGCTCGCCCAAGAGGTCGCGGACAAAGCGGCTCCTCTCCAAGGCGTCGACGGCTAAGTTGAGCGTGCCGGGAAGCTCTTTGATCTTGTGGCGGCGCTTGTCGCGGATGCTCATGTGAAAGATGTTTTTCTGGATGGCGGGCGGCGGCATCAGGCTGTTCTTGATGCCGTCCAACCCGGCGCCAAACATGACCGCTAGCGCGAGGTAAGGGTTGGCGGCGGGGTCGGGCATGCGCAACTCGGCGCGGGTGCTTAAGCCCCGCCGCGCCGGAATGCGGATCATGGCGCTGCGGTTGGCGGCGCTCCAGGCGATGTTGGTGGGGGCTTCGTAACCGGGCACCAGGCGCTTATAGGAATTAACGAGCGGGTTGGTGATGGCGACAAAGGAGGAGGCGTGCTCCAAGAGGCCACCGATAAAACAAAGCGCCGTCTCGCTCAGCTGGTCCCTGCCGTCGGGGTTATAAAAGGCGTTCTCACCGTTTTTAAAGAGGCTCAGGTGGGTGTGCATCCCCGAGCCGTTGATGCCGGCGATGGGCTTGGGCATAAAGGTGGCGTGAAGCCCGTACTTCTGCGCCACCCGGCGGACCACGAAGCGGAAGGTGGCGATGTTGTCGGCGGTCGTTAAGGCGTCGGCGTACTTAAAGTCGATCTCGTGCTGGCCGATGGCGACCTCGTGGTGGGCGGCCTCGACTTCAAAGCCCATCTGCACGAGGTAGTTGACGATGTCGCGCCGCGCCGGTTCGGCGCGGTCTAAGGGCGCTAAGTCAAAGTAGCCCGCCGAATCGTGGGTGACGAGCGAGGGCGTGCGGTTAGAGCCCATCTCAAAGAGAAAGAACTCGGCCTCCGGGCCGGCGTTTAAGGCGTCAAAGCCCATGCTGTTGGCCTTCTCGATGACGCGCTTTAAGACGTGGCGGGGGTCGCCCTCGAAAGGCTCGTCGTCGGGCAAGGCGATATCGCAAATGAGGCGGGCGACCCGGCCCCGCTCGGTCACCTCC
>JALZLY010000377.1 GCA_030858465.1 Deinococcota bacterium | reverse complement strand
ATAGTCTACTCGCTCGAGAGACGGCAGTAGACGCGCGCGCCAGATGTACAACCTGAACACGCCCAGTTTTTGAGGGCTGACTCGAGGCGGCAAGTAAACGGCTATCCGTTCATCAAGGGATGTAAATATCCAGTATGTCGCCTCGAATAACGCTTTACCTGAAATGTACTATAATGCCTACATGAAGATCTTGAACCTGCTGACCGTTGAGGAGGTTGCCGGCTTGCTTCGCGTCGATGAGGCGAGCGTGCGCCGCTGGCTGCGGCAAGGACAACTCCACGGCGTCAAGGTAGGTCGCTCCTGGCGCGTTGACGAAACGGCGTTGCAAGCGTTTTTAGGGAAGCACACGGAGATGGAGCCCCAGTTGCAACCCCACTGGTTCGTGGCTGAAGCGGAAGCACTGGCAGCGTCAACCGCCCTCGGCCACGCCGAGAAGCCTGGGGATGTCAGGAAAGATTTGGGCAACTATTGGGCTGAAACCTTCGAGTAGTCGTGCAGCCGATTCTTGTCGATACCGCCGTCGTCTATGCCCTGGCCGATAGAGCCGATCAGGCGCATGAGGCTGCCAAAATGCTGCTCGCCCGGCTGCTTGGTACGCCGCTGCTCATGACCGTGCCCACGATTTACGAGGCTCATCGCCTCATCCTCTACCGCTTGGGTCCCATGGCGGCAAGGCGCTTTCTCGAGGCGCAGTCGCGGACCTACAACACCGTTTGGCTTACCGAGGCGTATCATGCCCAAGCCGTAGCGCTGCTCGAGCGCTTCGAGGATCAAAAGATCAGCTTGACCGATGCGGCTAACGCCGTGGTGGCTAGAGCGTTGGGAGTCAAAGTGGCCACCTTTGATCGCCACTATGAAGTCATGGGCGTAGCGGTGGTGCGGAGCTGATACCCGTCGCTTGTTCGTGCTGCAAAGCGGCGTACAAGGCTGCTCATAAAAAGGCTGCTCATAAAAGGGCACATTGAATCCCTAAGGATAGACTTAGGGCGCGCTTCACCGAACCTGGGAGGCCTGAAAGGAGCTTATGTGAAAGAACACGACCTGATCGTCATCGGCGCGGGTCCCGGCGGCTACGTCGCCGCCATCCGCGCCGCGCAGCTCGGCCTGAACGTCGCCTGCATCGACAAGAACGACGCGCTTGGAGGGACCTGTTTGCGGGTCGGTTGCATTCCGTCCAAGGCGATGCTCGAGTCGAGCGAGAAGTACCGCGAGCTCAAGGAAGGTCTGGAGGCTCACGGCGTCAAGGCGAGCGGCGTCGAGCTCGATCTGGCGGCGATGCTAAGGCGCAAGGATGATGTCGTCAAGACGCTCACGCAGGGCGTCAGGGGCCTCTTCAAGAAGAACAAGGTCGCGCACTACCAGGGAACCGCGAGCCTCACCGGTCCGGGTAGCGTGACGGTCGAGGGCAAAAGCAACGAAGAACTCAAGGCCGAGCACATCATCATCGCCACCGGCTCCAAGGCCGCGCCGCTGAGGGGCATCGACTGGGACGGCGACCGCATCGCCACCAGCACCGAGGCGCTCTGCTACGGCGAGGTGCCCGAACACCTGGTCGTCATCGGCGCGGGCTACATCGGCCTCGAGATGGGCTCGGTGTGGTCGCGGCTGGGTGCCAAGGTGACGGTGCTCGAGTACCTGGGCCGCATCCTTCCCGGTATGGACGGCGAGCTGGCCGCCGAAGCTCACAAGGTTTTCAAGAGGCAGGGGCTCGAGTTTCGCCTGGGCGTTAAGGTGACGGGCGCGAAGGTCGAGGGTGAAGGCTGCGTGGTCGAGATCGACGGGGCCGAGCCCATTCGCTGCGACCGTGTGTTGGTGGCGGCGGGCCGCGTGCCCAATACCGAGGGCTTGGGGCTCGAGGCGGCCGGCCTCGAGCTCGATGAGCGGGGGCGCATCCCGGTGGACGAGCGCTTCCGCACCAAGGTGGAAGGGATTTATGCCATCGGCGACGCCATTCAAGGGCCGATGCTCGCCCACAAGGCCGAGGAGGAGGGTATCGCCTGCGTCGAGAGCATCGTCACCGGCTACGGCCACGTCAACTACGACGCCATTCCCGGCGTCGTCTACACCCACCCCGAAATCGCCTCGGTGGGCAAGACCGAAGAGCAGCTCAAGGAGGCGGGGGTGGACTACCGTAAGGGCGTGTTTCCCTTCAAGGCCAACGGCCGCGCGCGCAGTCTGGGCGACGACGGCGGCCAGGTGAAGATCCTCGCCGACGCCGTGACCGATAGGGTCCTGGGCGTGCACATCATCGGCCCGCGCGCCGGCGACCTCATCGCCGAGGCGGCCGTCGCCATCGAGTTCGGCGCCAGCAGTGAAGACATCGCCCGCTCGAGCCACGCCCACCCCACGCTCGCCGAGGCCGTCAAGGAGGCGGCGCTGGCGGTGGACGGCCGGGCGATTCACTTCTGACTGGATGACGCACGCTTTACCGCTATACTGAGTCACTGTGGAACGAAGCGCCGACTGGTGGACGCAAGCCGAGCGGGATTTTCAAGCGGCTCAGGTGCTTGCGGAGCGGGGCTTGCACGAGTGGGCATGCTTTGCCGCCCAGCAGTCGGCGGAAAAGGCGGTCAAGGCTGTGATTCAGGCTCGCGGTGGCGAGTTTCGTGGTCACGCGGTGAGGCGTGGCCTGCAAGCACTTCAGGCGCCATCCCCGCTAGTCGAAGCAGGGGTGCGGCTCGACCGACTCTATATTCCCACGCGTTATCCAGACGTTCTGGATCAGGGTTCTCCGGGAGAGGTCTACCTTCCTTCAGACTCGAAAGCCGCCCTACACGATGCTGAAGGTGTGTTGAAGTGGTCCCGTGATCAGCTTCCTTGACCAGTCGGCCATCCTGAGGCAACTGAAGAGCGAGGTTGAAGCGCTCAAGCAGGTCAAGCCCGAGGTTGAGGCCGTGTGGCTCTTCGGCTCCTTTGTGGCCGGCAAGGCCGTGCCCGGTTCCGATGTCGACTTGCTCCTGGTGCTCAGCGCTCACCCACTGCCGCGCTGGTTCGACCGGGTGCCTGAGTATGTGAAACTATTGGCTGCCGTACCTTGTGACGTCGATGTCTTTCCGCTCACAAAGGCGGAGCTGACGGGGTCGAGGTTGGCAAGAGAGGCGTTGCGCCTGGGTGTGCAGCTGGCTTGATCGTCCCTCGAAGGGGACAGCCACGGCGAATCTTGCTGCGAGCCGAGTTGGTGCGGCGAGCGATTGACCTCGCATGCTATCCTTGGCATGATAAGAGGGCGTTGATCCGCAGGAGTACGGTAGGGATCGCCAGCAGCGAGTCGAGGACGGTGCGAGCTTGACGGCGCGAGCTACGGGAACGGCGGCGGGGAGCCTTACACATTGGCGAGAGCCTCGAGGAATCGGGGAAGCGGGGTGGAACCGCGAATCACGTATTCGTCCCCAGATGGCATTCGGCCGTCTGGGGTTTGTTTTTGCCAAGGGAGAACACGATGCCGGCTACAAGCATGGAAGAACTCGTTTCGCTCTGCAAGCGCCGCGGCTTTGTCTTTCCGGGCTCCGATCTTTACGGCGGCCTGCAGGGGACCTACGATTACGGCCCGCTGGGCGTGGAGCTCAAGAACAACCTGAAGGCGGCCTGGTGGCGCGCCAACGTCTACGAGCGCGACGACATAGAGGGCCTGGACAGCTCGATCCTCACCCACCGGCTGGTCCTGCGCCACTCGGGGCACGAGGCCACCTTTACCGACCCCATGGTCGACTGCCGCAGCTGCAAGAGCCGCTGGCGGGCCGACCACGTCAAGGACGGCCGCTGCGAAAGGTGCGGCTCGACCGACTTGACCGAGCCCCGCCCCTTCAACATGATGTTCAAGACCAATGTCGGGCCGGTGGCCGACGAGGGTTCCTACGCCTACTTGCGGCCCGAGACGGCGCAGGGTATCTTCATCAACTTCAAGAACGTCCTTGACGCGACCTCCCGGAAGTTGCCCTTCGGCATCGCCCAGATCGGCAAGGCCTTTCGCAACGAGATCACCCCGCGTAACTTCATCTTCCGGGTGCGCGAGTTCGAGCAGATGGAGATCGAGTTCTTCGTGCGGCCGGGCACCGACGACGACTGGCACCGCAAGTGGGTCGAGGCGCGTCTAGCCTGGTGGCGTGAGCAGGGTCTGGACGGCGACAACCTGCGCGCCCAAGAGCAGGCGCCCGAGGAGCTCTCGCACTACGCCAAGGCCACCGTGGACATCCTCTACCGCTTTCCGCACGGCTTGGAAGAACTCGAGGGCATCGCCAACCGCACCGACTTCGACCTGGGCTCGCACACTCGCGGCCAAGGGGACTTTGCCCTGAGCGCCAAGGTCAATCCCAACGAGGACAGCACCGCCAAGCTGGGCGTCCCCGACGCCGAGACCAACAAGCCCATCATCCCCTTCGTGATCGAGCCCTCGGCGGGCGTGGACCGAGGCGTGCTCGCCGTCCTGAGCGAGGCCTACACCAGGGAGACGCTGGAGAGCGGCGCCGAGCGCGTGGTCCTCAAGCTGCGGCCCCACCTCGCCCCGATCAAGGTGGCGGTGATCCCGCTGGCGCGCAACAAGCCGGAGATCGTCGCCAAGGCCAGAGAGATAAAACGCGACCTGCAAGCCCTGGGCCTAGGGCGCGTCTTCTACGAGGACACTGGCAACATCGGCAAGGCTTACCGGCGCCACGACGAGGTCGGCACACCCTTTTGCGTGACGGTCGACTTCGACACCCTCGGCCGGGGTGACGACCCCGCGCTCGAAGACACCGTCACCGTGCGCGACCGCGACAGCATGGCGCAAGAGCGGGTGGCGATCGGCGAATTGGCGGGCTTTTTGCGTGAGCACCTGCGGTCCTAGCCCGGTCATCTCGGCGTGGCGGGGGCTTCACAGAGCTGATTTGGCAGGGCTCTACGGTCATCCGCTCGAGCCCCTGCTCATACCAATTGCCTTTCGAAGTACCACAAACCGAGTGGGTTTGAGGGTATGCGCGCACGCGCACTTATCAAGCGCAAAAGCGGCGCTTGATAAGGCACTTGGTATAAGCTCGAGCCATGAACCATCCAGAACTCATCAGCACGCCCGTCTTGATCATCGGCGCGGGCGCGGCGGGGCTGCGCACCGCCCTCGAACTCGTCGCGAACGGACAGGACTGCCTGGTCGTCGGCAAGCGCCGGCACGGCGACGCCCACACCGTCTGGGCGGCGGGCGGCATCAACGCGTCTTTGGGCAACCGCGACCCCGAGGACCGCTGGGCTATCCACGCCGCCGACACCATCAAGGAAGGCCACTATGTCTGCGACCCGGGGGCGGTCGAGCTGCTCGCCCGGCACGCGGCCGAGCGGGTGCTCGAGCTCCAGGGTTGGGGCTGCCCTTTCAACCTGACCGAAGAAGGCGAGATCGACCAGCGCTACTTTGGCGCGCAGTCCTACCGGCGCACCTGCTTCGTCGGCGACACCACCGGCCGGGCCATCTTGGATACCCTGGTGGCGAGGGCCAAAGCGCTCGAGGTCCCCTACCGGCAGAACCTCTTCGTGACCCGCCTGCTCGCCTGGGAGGGCCGGGTGGTGGGAGCGTTCGGCATCGACTTAGACGGCGGGCGGCCGGTCGCTATCGAGGCGGGGGCGGTGGTCCTGGCGGCGGGCGGGCACACTTCCCTCTACCTGCGCGGCTCGTCGCGGCCGGACGAGAACACCGGCGACGCGGTCGCGTTGGCCTACGCGGCGGGGGCGGAGCTGCGCGACATGGAGTTCGTGCAGTTTCACCCGACCGGGATGGTAAAACCCGAGGAGCGAGCGGGCAAGCTGGTCACCGAGGCGGTGCGCGGCGAGGGCGGGCACCTGCTCAACAGGGACGGCGAGCGCTTCATGGCGCGCTATTCACCCAAAGGGATGGAACTCGACGCCCGCGACGTGGTGGCGCGGGCGATCTACAGCGAGATCCGCAACGGCCGGGGCACCGAGAGCGGCGCGGTCCTGCTCGACATCTCGCACCGGGGCCGGGCGTTTTTAGAGGAACGCCTGCCGGAGATGCTCAGGCAGTTTGCGGAACTGGGCGTGGACATCAGCCGGGAGCCGGTGGAGGTGGCGCCGACGGCGCACTACGCCATGGGCGGCGTGCGGGTGGACTTTAGGACGGGAGCGAGCACCGTGCCCGGCCTCTTCGCCGTCGGCGAGGCGACGGCGGGCGTCCACGGCGCCAACCGCCTGGGCGGCAACTCGCTCGTCGAGACGCTGGTCTTCGGCCAGCTGACCGGCCGGCACCTCCTGGGCGCGCTCGAGGAGGCGCCCGCGCCGGGGGTCGGGGCGGCGCTCGTCGAGGAGGAGACGAGTACGCTCGAGGCCCTGCTGCGCGGCGGGGGAGAGCACCGGCCGAACGAGCTGATCGCGGAGCTGCGCGAGCTCCTCTGGGACCACGCCGGCATCGTCCGCGACGAGCATGACTTAAAGAGAGGGCTGGCACGGCTCGAGGCCCTGAGCGAGCGAGCCCGGTCGCTGGCCTTGGCGGGCGGCTCGCGCAGCCCCGACCTGGTGGCGGCGCTCAACCTGCGCTTCATGCTGCCGGCGGCCGAAGCCATCTTGCGCGGCGCCCTGATGCGCGCGGAGTCGCGGGGCGCGCACTACCGCTCGGACGCGACGGGGACCTTGGAGGAGTGGACGAAGAGCATCGTCTACGCCGAGCAGGACGGCCGTATGTCTCTCCGGACGGAAGCGCTCGGCGAGGTTAGTCCTGACATCCAAAGGGCGCTGGACGAGCACCACAGCCTCGACTACCACCACCTCGAGTGAGCGGGTCCAAAGAGAGGACCCGCAGCACGGCGCTGCGGGTCCTTAGCTAGCCCGGAGCTAATACATCTTCTCGAGGCTGATCCCCTGGTAATAGTGGGTGAGAATCCGCTCGAAGGAGGCGCCGCGCTCGGCCATGCCTACCGCCCCCGTCTGCGACATGCCGACGCCGTGGCCCCAGCCGCCGCCAAAGGCCCTGAAGCCGCTGACCTCGCCGCTCTGGCGGTCCGTAACGGGCTCGAGGTAGACGAGCGTGCTGCGGAGCGGGCTCAAGGTGCCGCTGGCGTTGACGTACTGAAGCGACCAGCGGACGCGGTCCTTGAAGTCGTAGAAGCTGCCGTTCTCGGTGACGTATTCGATCCTGAGCACGCGGCCGGAGTCAGAACGCCCCAGGACGTTGATCTCCAGGACCCTGCCCACCTCCTTGCCGGCAAAGGCGCTGATGGCGCGGCTGATCTCGTCCGCCGTCCAGGTAAAGGTCCAGCGGTGGTAGCGCGACCAGTCCGCCTCGTGGTCGCCCTCGGCGCGGGCGCGCAGCGAGGCCGGGTTGGCGCTGCGCTTAAAGACCTCGAGGCTGGGCACGCGCTCGACCGCCCGGCCGCGCTCGGCGTCGGGCAGGCCGCGCAGGTAGGCGATGGGGGCGCTGTTGTAGACATCTTCGTTGTTGGCCGTAAAGCCGCCGCTGGTGGAGTGGTAGAGGGTGGTGGCGTACCCTCCACTGTAGCGGGCCGCGATGCCTGCCGTTTCGTCAACCGCCCGCGTCGAGACCGGGTGCTCCGCCGCGTAGCCGCCGTAGACCTGGTCCGAGGTGGTCGGCAGGAGGTCGTAGCCGTCGGCGCGGCGCTTGCCCAAGTTGGCGAGCGCGTAGGTGCGCGCCGCCACCGCCTGGGCCTTTTGCGCCTCGAGCTCGCCAAAGGGGACCGGTGGCAGTTCGCGCGGCACCACGCCGTAGAGGTAGTGCTCGAGCGGCAGCTCGTTGATGCCGGCCAAGGTGCCGCTGCCGTTGACGGCCACCTCGGCCACGCCCCGGTAGGGTCTTCCGTCGATGAGGACGAGGCCGTTCTCGGCCTCGAGGACCACCGGCGCGCTCGAGGTGATGCTCTCCGCCCCTCGAGTGATTTCGTAGCTCACGCTGCCCTCGCCGGTCGTCACAATCTTCCAGAAGGAGTCGCTCCCGGCGAGGCTGTTGGCGATCACCTCGCTGCGAAAGGCGCTCCTGACGCTAAAGGAAGCGTCGGCGGCAAATTCACCGATGAATAACCTCCAGCAGTTCGCGGTCGGGACGAATTCCGTGTAGGTAGCATAGCCTGCGGTCTGCGCCCGCTCGAGCCAGTCGTCACGTGCGGTCGCGCTCGCGCAGGCGACCTGCAGACGGTAGTGGCTCGTCACCACCGCTCCTGTGATACTGACGGTCAAACGGTCGCCGGAGCCCGAAAGAAGCGTCGCTCCCGTTGCCTTGTTCCGCAGCGTATAGGCGTCATTGCTGCCGATCTCGATGCTCGTGGCGGTGGCCACGACACCCACGCGGATGACTTGTGTCGCGGCGTCTTGGCCCTCGAGCTGTTCCTGGGGCGGCGTGACCTGCACCGGACTGTGCTGGCTGCACGCGGCGAGTAGAAAGAACGCGGCGAGAAGGACGGTCCACTTAAGCCGGAGACGATTTCGATTTCTGTGTTGCATTCACCAACCTCCTAAAGAGGAAAAAGAGAGGGCAAAACCCGCGCCGACAGGATAGCCGACGACAATCCTCGGCCGACTCATTCTTCCACTGACTAGACCTGTACTATACCAGTTTATGCCCGTGCATTTGTGGTGAACCTCACCTTGAGAGCCGGGGAAAACGATGCTTACCCACGTGCAGAGACGGTGCAGGTCACCTCGGCGTTGCGCGAAGCGGCGCTAATCGCCGCTGTAGATGAC
>JALZLY010000376.1 GCA_030858465.1 Deinococcota bacterium | reverse complement strand
TCAACTCCCAGCCAGCGAGGAAGGCCGCTCGGGTGATGCTGGCGAGCGGTGGCCCAAGCGTCCGCGTCCAGGCTCTCGCAGAGGGGATGGCTGAGCAGGCGGGCCATCGCCTCGAAGGGCGCGTCCTCGAGGAGGACGGTGGTGAGTTTAGTGAGCCAGGCGCCCACGCGTGTCTCGGCGAGAGAAAGCCCATAAGAGACCCGCAGGGGGATCTGGTACTCCCAGGCGACAGCCTTGAGTAACGGCCCGTAAGCAGCTTCATCGCGGCTCACAAGCGCGATGGTTGCGGGACTGGCGCCCTGGTGCAGGAGCGCCTTGACAGCGGTGAGCACATGGCGGACTTCCGCCTCTTGGGAAGGGAAGTGGCGTGCTTCGCAGGGCGGGGTGGCTTCATTCGCCTGGTCAAAACGGAAGGACAAGCGCTCGCCGAAGGTCTGGGGTGTCTCGTGGCGCCGCTCGACTTTCCAGCCTCGTTGCGCCATATTTTGCGCGGCCGTTTCGTTCAGGCTGAAGAGCGGGCCGTCTCGCCAGGGCAGCAACAAGAGACTGCCGGCTGCCGCTATCGCAGCGAGGAGGGCGAGGTCGCCATGGCCGAGGCGGGGGTAACCCACGACCAGCACCCTCTGCTGCCAGGGTTCCCCTGCGGCGGCGACCCACATCACCTCGGCTGGGTCCACCAGCCCTTGAGCGCGGAGGAGCTCACGGTGTGCGTCGGCCACCTTCAACACCCCCGCGGCCCGCGGTGACAGCCTCAGTGACAGTGTTTGTGACAGAGCCTGCGTGGCAAGGCTCGCATCCAGTCCTGCGCGGAGCACCTCCCGAACGGTTGCCGCCACCGTGCGCGTGGTTCCCTCGAGGTCCGTTGGGGCGAGCACCTCACCGACCGCTCGTTTGAGGGCGCGGTGTCGCGCCAGCTCACTTGCCACCAGCAGGCCCTGCTTGCGGAGGAGGCCGCGGGCGTGATGATCGAGGGAGGTGAAGGTCATACCAAGCGCGCGGGCAGCCCGGCGGTTGGGTGTCAGGACCAGGAACGGCCCCGAGTCACCTGGCAGCTGCCGTGCGGGAAAGGAACTCAGGAGGACCTGACTGGTGAGGGTGGTAGGTGTCATTATTGGTATCATGCTTGTCCCTGAAGACGCATCGTCGTGTCGGTAAAGCAAATTGGTGAAGCAAAGAAGCACCTGCACGCGCTTTAATGGTCGCTCGGTGAACCTCGACTTAGCTCCTCGAGCCTCATCCTACCAGGTTAGGCGCTCTTGGATGACCTGCGCTTCGGCTCGCCCCTGCTTCTGCCGGAGACGCTCGTCAAGCCTGTCCACGTCCACGCCTACCTGAGCGCGTACAAGACCCCGACGACGGGGTGAGGCTGAAGGTGCGGCCTTTCATGACGGCAGCCGTGCTGCGCAGCAAGTTCACCGCCACACTGACACACTGAATCCCTACCCGAGCCTTGGGTCGAAGACGTCACGCACCCAGTCGCCGATGAGGTTGACCGAGAGCACCAAAAAGGTGAGGGCCAGGCCGGGAAAGGCGCTCAGCCACCAGGCTCCGCTAAAGAGGTGGTTCTGGCCCGCGGCCACCATCAGGCCGAGGCTGGGCGTGTCCACGCTCACCCCCAGGCCGAGAAACGACAGGGTGGCCTCTAAAAGGACCACCCTCGGAAAGTCCACCGAGAGCTGAACCAAGATGGGCGACAAGGCGTTGGGAAGAATGTGCTTGGTGAGGATGCGGGGGGTGCTGGTGCCGAGCGCCTGAGCGGCGCTGACGAAGTCCCGCTCGCGCACCTGGATGACAGCCGCGCGCGTGACGCGGGCGTAGATGGCCCAGCCCACCACGCCGATCACCAGAATCACCCGGTCGAGACCGGCGCCTAAGAGCGCCAAGACTACCAGCGCGACGAGAATGGTGGGCAGCGCGAGTTGCACGTCTGCTAAGCGCATGATGAGGCCGCCCCCACGACCGCCGAAGTACCCGGCGACGAGGCCGAGCGGAATGCCGATGGCGGCGCTGATGAGCAAGGCGAAAAAGCCTACCGCCAAGGAGACGCGGCCGCCATAGAGGATGTTCGAGAGGATATCGCGGCCCAGGTTGTCGGTGCCCAGGAGATGATCCTCTTCGCCGCCGGCAAGCCAGCTCGGCGGCGCCAGGTTGATGAGGATGTTCTGCTGACGCGGGTCGTGAGGCGCAAAGAGGTCCGCCCCGAGCGAAGCGACGACGAACACGAGCAGGATGAGCAGCGGCGCGACCGGCAAGGATTTGAACAGGCGCCTGGAGGTCATCCGGGTATCCTCACTGGCCGTACCTCACTAGCTGTACCTCACGCGCGGGTCGATGACGCTGTAGAGAATGTCGACCAGGGTGTTCAGTACGACGAAAATGAGCGCCACGAAGAGCGTGAAGGAAATGATGACGGGAAAGTCGAGGGTGGTCAGCGCCCGCAGGGCTAAGCGGTTCATGCCCGGCCAGGCGAAGATGCTCTCGGTGACGACAGCGCCCGCCAGCAGGTTGCCGAACTCGAGCCCCATGACCGTCACGAAGGGGATGAGCGCGTTGCGCATGGCGTGGCGGTAAACCACCAGGCGTGGCAAGACGCCCTTGGCCCGCGCGGTGCGCACGTAGTCCTGTGAGAGCTCCTCTAAAAGCGTAGCGCGTATCAGCCGGGTGAAGAGGGCGATGCGGTAGGTCGCCAGGGTAAAGGCCGGCAGGACGAGATGGGCGAGCGTGCCGCTGCCGTAGGCGGGCAGCCAGTTAAGCTCGACGCTGAAGATTAAGAGCAACATGACCGCCAGCCAGAAGTTGGGCGCGGAGACACCCAGGACGCTGACGAAAAGAAGCGTCCTGTCGACCAGGCTGCCGTGGCGGTTGGCCGCCATCACCCCCATCGGCACGCCCAGGACCAGCGCCATCAGCATAGCGGCCAAGACGAGCTGGGCGGTGGCCGGAAAACGCTCGACGATCATGCCCATGGCGGGCTGGCCGGTCTGGAAGGAGCGGCCCAGGTCGCCCTGGATAGCACTCGACAGAAAACGCCAGTACTGCAGGTAGAGGGGCTGGTCGAGGCCGAAGTTGATGCGGATCTGGTCGATCTGGGCCTGGGTGGCGTTTTCGGGCGCCAGGAGCTCGACGGGGTCGCCGGCTATGTTCAGCAAGAAGAACACTAGCGTCCCCACGAAGATCAGGACGCCAATGGCCTGCACGGTGCGTCTCAGGATAAAGGCAAGCATGAGATATCAGGCTGCAGGAATATGCGCGCTATTCCTGCAGCCTGGTCCTAGCTCCTGCGCCCGACTAGCGGCTCTGCAATTCGAAGGCCAGGATGTACTCTTGCGGATTGGCCTCGAAGTCGATGTCGCTGCGCACGCCCGCGATCACGCTCTCGACGTAAAGAGGAATCCACACCACGTCCTCCGTAAGGGTATGCCTGTTGATCTCGTGAATGAGCTCGATGCGGCGCGCCTCGTTGAACTCGGCATTGACCTCGGTGATGAGCGCGTCCATCTCGGGGTTGGCGTAGAAGTAGCGGTTGAGCCGGCCAAAGCCCGCCTCGGGGTCCCTGGTGTGGATCATGTTGTTGAAGGTGCTGACGACGTCCGGCGAGCCCCAGCCTGCTAAGTACATCATAAACTCGCCTTCGTCGATCAAGGGGAAGAAGACGGTGCGGGTGGTGGCGTTGACCTCGACCTCGATACCGACCGCGCCGAGCATGCCGCCGATAGCCTGGGCGACCAGCGCATCGTTTAGGTAGCGGTCGTTGGGCGCGTCTAAGCGAATCCGGAAGCCGTTCTCGTAACCGGCTGCGGCCAGCAGCTCGCGGGCGCGCTCGGGGTTGTAGTCGAAGCGCTCGATGAGCGGGTCGTAGAGGTAGTCGATGGGGGAGATGTACTGCGTGGCGGGGGTGACGACCCCGCCCATCACCCGCTCGATGATGGCGTCGACATTGATGGCGTGGGCGACCGCCTGGCGGACCGTGGGGTCGACAAAGGGGTTGACGCCGCCGGGCAGGCCGCTCGCCGGGCAGTTCTCGCGGCACGCAAAGTTCATGGTGAGGTAGATGACGCGGGTGCTTGGCGCCATGGTGATGTAGGCGTCTGGGCTGCGCTCGACACGCTCAAAGTCTTGCGGCAGGATCTTTTCGGCGATGTCCACGTCGCCCGTCAGGAGCGCCGACAGGCGCGTCGCGCCGGCCGGGATGTTGACGAGGCGCACGCGCCTGAACTCGGGTTGCTCACCCCAGTAGTCTTCAAAGGCCTCGAGAGTCAGGGAGTCGTCGGTGGTGTAGCTCACCGCGCGGTAGGGCCCGGTGCCTATCGGCTCGTTGGCCATCCGGTCGTCGCCTACCTCCTCGGCGTAGTCCGGGTTGGCGACGAGCACCTGGGCGAGCTTGAGCGGCAGGAGCGGGTCGGGCGTGTCGGTGTGGATTTCGACGGTGTTCGCGTCCGTAGCGACCGCCTCGCGCATGGCGGTTAGAAACTGCGCCATCTGCGACTCGGGGTGCGTTTTGGCGCGGGTCAGCGAGCCCACCACGTCCTCGGCGGTGAAAGGGCTGCCGTCGTGCCAGCTTACCCCCTCGCGGAGCGTAATGACCCAGGTGTTCTCTCCCTCGGCCTCCCAGGAGGTGGCCAGCTCGGGCACCAGCTCGCCCTCGCGGCTTAAGCGAATGAGGTACTCGTAGACGTGTTGCTGCCAGGCGAGCGTGGTGGTCTCCTGGCGCTTGTGGGGGTCCATGGTGACGGCGCCACCCTCAAAGGCGATGGTGATGAGCCTATCTTGCTGCGCCCCCACGGTACCCAAGCTGATGAGCAGCGCCAGACAAGCGAGTAAAACGGTCTTCCTCACGAGCATACCTCCCTTTCACATGCGGCTAAGCTGACGGCCGCGGTCTTGCCTTCAGCACCCGGCGTTCTCTTTGGGCGTGCCTTAGAGGCGCATGTTAACACGTGCGCTCGAGCACTGCTCCTGCCTCACCGTTCTAGGTAGGCACTATGGCGACGGCGATGAACGAGCCCTCGTGCTTATTCAGGAGGCTGCGGCTTAAGATGTTATACCTAAAGTAAGGAGGATTCACCATGCAAAACGCTTACAAGATGATTGACGCCCAAACCGACGAACTGCGCCCTTTGCTGCTCGAGCTGAGCCACAAGATCCACGCGCACCCCGAGATCCGCTTCGAGGAGGTCCAGGCCTCGAGCTGGCTCGCCGACACCCTGGAGGCGCGCGGCTTTGAGGTCGAACGCGGGGTGGGCGGCCTAGCGACGGCCTTTTATGCCCGCCTGCGCGGCCAGGGACCGGGGCCGAAAGTCGCCCTCATATGCGAGTACGACGCGCTCGAGGGCCTCGGCCACGCCTGCGGACACAACCTGATCGCCACCATGAGCTTAGGCGGCGCGCTCGCCCTCGCGCCGCTGATGAAGGACCTAGCAGGCGAGCTCGTGGTCGTTGGCACGCCGGGCGAGGAGGGCGGCGGCGGCAAGGTGATCCTGCTCGAGGCAGGCGTCTTTGCAGGGCTCGACGCCGCCATGATGATTCACCCCAGCTACGAGACGCGTATCGGTAGCCCGTCGCTCGCCCGGGTCGGCTGGGAGGTGCGCTACAGCGGCGTTCCCGCCCACGCCGCGGCGGCGCCGCACCTGGGCGTCAACGCGCTCGACGCGGTGCGGCTCGCCTTTAACGGCCTCGACGCCCTGCGCCAGCAGGTAACGCCGGACGTGCGCATCCACGGCATCGTCACTCAAGGAGGTGACGCGGTCAACATCATCCCCAAGGAAGCGGCCATGCGCGTCTTCCTGCGCGCGGCCAGCAGGGACTACCTTTACGAGAGCTTAGTCCCTCGCGCCCGGAAGGTCTTCGAGGGCGCCGCGCTTATGACGGGCGCCACGCTCAGCCTCGAGGAGAGCGTGAAACCCTACGAGAACATGGCGACCAACCTGGTTTTGGCGGAGCGTTTCGGCGAGCACGGCGCGCGGCTCGGACGCGAGGTCTTGCCCTACCATCCGCTGGATTTCGGCGGCTCGACCGACATGGGCAACGTCTCACAGCGCCTGCCCGCTTTGCACGCCTATCTGGCTATTGACGACAAGGCCCAGCCGCATACCGCCGAATTCGCTGCCGCTGCAAGGGGCAAGCGGGGAGACGAGGCCGTCCTGGACGGCGCCCGCATCCTGGCGTCGCTCGCTTATGAGCTGTTCAGCGACAGTGGCTTTCTGGACAAGGTCAAAGGAGCATCGGCGCCCAAACGAGCGGCCTGAGGTTTGGGCTCGTGCTTCAAGCCGCGGATCTCCTCGGGTGCCCGGTGGCCAGCCCGCCTGATAGCTTGGGGCTGCAAGATGTGTTTGCTGTGCAACCAGGTAAGGCGAGTGGGCGTATGATGGCGCGTTGTGCCTCTCATCGGCCAAGTTCCCCGCTCCTTTGACGCGCTTAAGCATCTTGCGTTTCGCAACTACTGGTTCGCCCAGGGCTTTAGCCTCATCGGCTCGTGGATGCAGGTGACCGCGCAGGCCTGGCTCGTTTTTGACCTCATCGCTGATCCGGCCGAGGCCGCCATCAAGTTCGGCTATGTGGGCGCCTTGCAGTTCGCCCCCACCCTCGTCTTGAGCCTCTTTGCCGGTGTCGTCATCGACGCGACTTCCCGGCGCTCGGTGCTGCTGGCCTGCCAAGGCGTGCTGGCCTTGTCTGCGGTCGCGCTGGCGCTGCTGACCTTCACGGGCTGGCTGAGTTACCCTATTTTGCTGCTCATCGCCGCCGTCAACGGCACAACCAACGCCTTTGATGTGCCGGCCAGGCAGAGCCTGGTGCCTGACTTGGTGCCCAAGCGCGACCTCAGAAACGCTGTTTCTCTCAACTCGCTGGCCTTTAACGTAGCGCGCCTCGTCGGCCCGGCCATAGCCGCCACCTTCATCGCCGTCTCCGAGGGTTTTTTCGCGGGTTCGCAGCCACTCATGCGCTACAGCCCGGCGATTGCCCTAAACGCGCTCTCCTTTGCCGTCATCATCCCGGCCATCTGGAGCATCAGGCTGCCACCTCGAGAGGTCAAGCCCCACAAGGTCTTCGCGGAGATTAAAGAGGGTCTCGCTTACGTGATGGGCCAGGCCGAAGTGCGGCTGGCGACCATGCTGGCCGGGTCTCTGTCGCTTACCATCATCAATTTTCAGCTCATCGTGCCGCTCTTTGCGAGGCAGGCGCTAGGGCTTGACATAGCAGGCCTCGGCATCCTCCTCTCGAGCTTGGGCTTGGGTGCTATTCTCGCCTTTGTCGTCAACTCGGCCTACGGTGATGACGACCGCCTCATGCTCATGCGCCGGGGCGTGCTGCTCTTCAGCCTCGCCTTTTTGGCGTTTGTGATGAGCCCAAACCTGCCGCTCGCCGCCTTAGCGCTCGTCGCTTGCGGCCTCGGCATGATCGTAACGATGGTCAACGCCCAGGCGACCGTTCAACTGTTGGTGCCCGACGCCTTGCGCGGCCGGGTGATGAGCATCTATATGCTGGTCTTTTCGGGCTTCGTGCCTTTTGGCGCGTTGCTGGTGTCCCAGCTTGTGGGTAGGCTCGGGCCGCGCTGGGGGCTTCTTGTGGTCGGCCTTTTGGGTCTTGGCGCCGCGCTCATCTTCCGCCCTCACCGCAAATGGATGGCGCGGCTGCGGGCCGCTCAAACCACCGCAGCGGACTAGGGCCAACAACCCGCCCTTTCGTTCATGAGCGTGGCCGAACTGTTTGGTGGGCAGATTTGCACTACTGGAGTGAGCGGCGCAAGACGATCCTGGAGACACTTTTGCAGACCAAGTACGTCGTTTTGGGCTTTGAATTCGGCCTCGCCAAGGAGTGGGCGCGAGTGCGGGCTGAAGGCAAAGCCCAAGGGCGGCC